>NZ_JBSGBN010000058.1:0-59126 GCF_053601275.1 Streptomyces sp. NPDC004752
GTCGTGCGCGCGGCGGCCAGCACCCGCTCGCGCAGCGCGGCCGGCGCCGGGGCCGCCGTGGACCAGGCGAGCCGTACCGCGCCCTCGGACAGCGCCCGGACCTCGTCGGCGCAGCGCTCGCAGCCGTCGAGGTGCTTCTCGAAGCGGCGCCGCTCGCCCAATTCGAGGGCGTCGAGCGCGTAGGGGGCGGCGAGCGAGTGCAGGTCCTCGCGGCGCAGCAGACGGCGGAGGGCACTCATGCGGCACTTCCCAGGCACTCGCGCAGCCGGGTCAGTCCGTCGCGCATCCGTGTCTTCACCGTGCCCAGCGGCAACGAGAGCCGCTCGGCCACCTCACGGTAGGTGTAGCCGTCGTAGTAGGCGAGGGTGACGGACTGCCGCTGGAGGGCGGTGAGCCGGTCCAGACAGTGGCGCACCCACTCGCGTTCCAGGCCCGCCTCCACCTCCTCGGACACCTGGTCGAAGGCCGGGTGGTGGGCGCGGCGGGCCTCGCGCTCCTCGCGTTCGCCGGCCGCGCGGGCGCTGCGCACCCGGTCCACGGCACGCCGGTGGGCGAGGGTGAGGACCCAGGAGAGGGCGCTGCCCCGGGCGGGGTCGAACCGGGCCGCGGAGCGCCACAGTTCGAGCAGCACCTCCTGGGCCACCTCCTCCGACTGGGCCGGGTCGCGCACCACGCGTCGCACCAGGCCGTACACCGGTCCGGACACCAGCCCGTACAGGTCCTCGAACGCCCTCTGGTCGCCGCCCGCCACGAGTACCAGAAGTTCGTCCGCCGCCATCGCGTCCCCCTCTCGCCGTCCACAACCGGACCGTCCCGTCACACCAGGCATTCGCACCGAACGCACCTCCGGACGGTGTTACGGATCAGCCGACCGAAAACGCGGGTCGCGCAGGGGGAGAAAAAAAATCACGGCCGACCAATCCGCCCCGTCGCCGGCTCCGAATCCCCGAGCGACAGGCAAGTCGGCACAGAGGCAGGACGGCATGAGGCAGGACGGCATGACTCCTCTCATCTTCAGGAGGGCCGCGGGACGTTCGGGTCTCGCCACCCTCATCTGTGGTGCGCTGGCCGCCGGAGGGCTCACAGCCGCCGGTGTGGCCACGCTGGAACCGGGGGCGGCCTCCGCCTCCTCCCACCGGGAGGCCCCGCTGATCTCGGGGGCCCCGCAGTACGACAACACGGACGTGTACGCGTTCGTCAGCCCGGACGAGCCGGACACGACGACGGTCATCGCCAACTGGATCCCGTTCGAGGAGCCGGCCGGCGGACCGAACTTCTACACGTTCGCGGACGACGCCCAGTACGACCTGCACATCGACAACAACGGTGACGCGCAGGGCGAGCTGCTGTTCCGCTACACCTTCACCACGCACCGCAAGAACGGGGACACGTTCCTCTACAACACGGGACCCGTCACGAGTCTCGACGACCCCGACCTGAACATCACGCAGACCTACGACATCGATCTGATCCGGATGAAGGACCAGCACGAGATGTCGCGGACGAAGCTCGCGGACGACGTGCCGGTCGCGCCGTCCAACGTGGGCAAGGCCTCGATGCCGGACTACGGCGCGCTGCGCGCGCAGGCGATCCACAAGACGGCGGGCGGCGCCCGGACCTTCGCCGGACAGGCGGACGACCCGTTCTTCCTGGACCTGCGCGTCTTCGACCTGCTGTACGGCGGGAACCTGTCCGAGGTCGGCCGGGACACCCTCAAGGGCTACAACGTCAACACGATCGCCCTGCAAGTGCCGAACGACCTGATCCGCGAGTCGGCGGAGCAGCCGGTCGTCGGCGTCTGGTCGACGACGCAGCGCCGGAACGCGCAGGGGTACTACACACAGGTGTCGCGGCTGGGCAACCCGCTGGTCAACGAGGTCGTCAACCCGCAGAAGGACAAGGACAGGTTCAATGCGTCCGAGCCGAAGGACGACGCGCAGTTCCTGAAGAACGTCACCAACCCGGAGCTGCCGAAGCTCATCGAGGGGATCTACAAGATCCCGGCGCCCGCCGAACCGCGCAACGACCTGGTCGATGTCTTCCTGAAGGGGGTCGAGGGGCTCAACCAGCCGCCGCATGTGCGCCCGGCGGAGGAGCTGCGCCTGAACACGTCGATCAAGCCGAGCGCGCATCCCAAGCGGCTCGGCGTGCTCGACGGTGACAACGCGGGCTTCCCGAACGGCCGTCGGCTGACCGACGACGTGATCGACGCCGCCCTCCAGGTGGTCGAGGGCGAACTGGTCGGTGCCAAGAACGACTTGGGTGACGCGGTGGACGCGAACGACAAGAAGTTCGAGCACTACTTCCCGTACGTGGCCCAGCCGACGGCCGGTTCGCGCGGCGCGCTCGCCCAGGGCACCACGGAAGGCGCCGACGTCCGCAGCCAGCTCGGTGACGCGCTGCGGCCGGCCGACTCGTCCGGCGGCTCCGGCGACACGATGCTGATCGCCGCCTCGGCGGCCTCGGGCGCCGCCGGGATTCTGCTGATCGGAACCGCCCTGGCGTGGTGGCGCCGTCGGCTGCGGCGCCCGTACTGACCCGTCACCGCACCCACCGACCGGCGCGGCCCGCATCTCCGTATCCCCCACGGCGCGGGCCGCGCCACCCCCGCACGACCAGCCGCCCAGGCGACGGAGGAGAGGGCATGCCCCCGCGTACGCACGACGACGAACCGGCCGGACGACCGGCGAACGCCCCTGAGCACGAGCCGGGGAACGGCGTCCCCGAGAACGCGTCGGGGGGCGATCTCCCCGAGAACCCGCGGGACCACGACACCCCCAAGGACACGCAGGACAACGAGGCCCCCGAGAACGCGCCGGAGAACAACGCCCCCGAGAACGGGCCGGACGACAACACCCCCCAGAACGCGCCGGACGACAACACCCCCGAGAACGGGCCGGAGAACCCCGGAGCGAGCCGCGGCGTCCCGCCGGACGCCGCGGCCGGCGAACGGGTCGCCGCCGGGCGGCCGGTGGCGGCTGCCGGGCGGCGGTGGCGGCGGGCGCGGACGGCCGGTTGCGCGGTGCTGCTGGCCGTCGCGCTCACCGGTGGTGCCATCGCCGTGGGCGCCGCGCGGAACGGGGCACCCGCCTCCGCCGCGGTTCCCGCCACCGCCGCCGTCTCCCCCGGCCTGCTGAGCGGCGGCGACCTCGACGCGGGCATCGCCGCCCTACAGGCACAACTGCGGGCGCAGCCGCGGGACTACTCCGGCTGGGCCACCCTCGGTCTCGGGTACGTCGAACAGGCCCGCGTCCAGGGCGACCCCTCCCGGTACGCGCAGGCCGACCAGGCCCTGCGGCGCTCCCTGCAGCTGGTCCCGGACAACGACCAGGCCCTCGCGGGACGCGCCGCGCTCGCCGCCGCCCGGCACGACTTCACGGGCGCCCTGCGCCACGCGGACCGGGCACTGGCGCGAAACCCGTACAGCGAGCGCGCCCTGTGCTCGCGTATCGACGCCCTCGTCGAACTCGGCCGGTACGACGAGGCGGCCCGGGCCGCCGACACCGCCGACGCGCGCCGCCCTGGGGTGCCGGTCTTCACCCGGTACGCCTACGTACACGAGTTGCGCGGCGACGTCGGCACCGCCCGGCGAGTGCTGGAACGGGCGCTGACCACCGCCACAGCGCCCGGGGACGTGGCGTACGTCGCCAGCCAGCTCGGCCAACTCGCCTGGAACCAGGGCGACTACAGGACCGCCCTGACCCACTACGCCCGCGCGCTCGCCGCCGACGAGACCTATCTGCCCGCCCTGGAGGGCCGGGCCCGCGCGCAGGCCGCGAGCGGTGACCGGGCCGCCGCCGTCCGGGGCCTGGAGGCCGTCGTCGCGCGCTCCCCGCTGCCCGGTCCGCTGGTCGCGCTCGGGGAGCTGTACGAGGCGCGCGGCGCCGCGGGCGACGCGGCCAAAGCCCATGAGCAGTACGCCCTCGTCGACGCGTGGACGGAGCTGGCCCGCGCGGGCGGGGTCGACGCCGACCTGGACACCGCGCTCGCCGCCGCCGACCACGGCGACCGGGCCGCCGCCCTGCGCGCGGCGCGCGCCGAGTGGGCCCGCCGGCACAGCGTGCACACCGCGGACGCCCTTGCCTGGGCCCTGCATGTCAACGGCCGGGACCGGGAGGCCCTGCCGTACGCCCGCCGGGCCACGGCCACCGGGTACCGCAACGCCGCCTTCCGCTACCACCGCGGGATGATCGAGCTGGCCGTGGGCGAGCGGCGGGACGGCCGCGCCTCGCTCACCGCGGCCCTGCGGCTGAACCCCGGCTTCTCGCCGCTCGGCGCGGCGCGGGCCCGTACGGCGCTGCACGGGCCGGAGGCGGCCGAGTGAGGCTTCGTCATACCTTCGCCGCCGCGGCGGCCGTGCTCATGGCGGCCTGCGCGCTCGCGCTGGTCCCGGCCGCGAGCGCCCAGGCACACCCGCTCGGCAACTTCACCGTCAACCGCTACGACGGTCTCGTGGCGGCCCCCGGGCAGCTCCGGGTGGACCACGTCGAGGACCTCGCCGAGATCCCCGCCGCCCAGGCCCGGCCGGACATCGAGCGGCTGGGCACGGCCGGGTGGGCCCGGCAGCGGTGCGCCGACGCCGCCGAGGGCAGCGCGCTCACCGTGGCCGGGCGGCGGACCGCACTGTCCGTCGAACGCGGTCACGCCCTGCGGCGGCCCGGGCAGGCCGGGCTCGACACGGTGCGCGTGGAGTGCCGGTTCACCGCCCCGCTGCCCGAGGGCGGCGCCGTCGCGATCGGCTTCCACGCCGCGGGCGCGGGCAGTGGGCCGGGCTGGCGGGAGATCACGGCGCGCGGCGACCGCATGACGCTCACGGCGACGGATGTGCCCGAACAATCCGTGTCGCACGAACTCACCAGCTATCCGGGGAAGTTGCTGTCCTCACCCGCCGACACCAGCAGCGCCGCCGTACGGGTGCGGCCCGGCGGTCCGGCCCTCGCCGAGCCGCGCCGGGACGCGCCCGCCGCCACGATCCTGCCCCGCGGCGCCGATCGCTGGACCCGCGCCCTGGACGGCCTCGTCGCCCGGCACCGTCCGACCGTCGGCTTCGCCCTGCTGACGCTGGTCGTCGCGGTCGGACTCGGCGCGCTGCACGCCCTCGCCCCGGGCCACGGCAAGACGCTGATGGCCGCGACGGCGGCCGCCCGGGGCGGCCGGGCCCGGCTGCGGGACGTGCTGCCCCTGGCGGCCTCGGTGACGGTCACCCACACCCTCGGCGTCGTCGCTCTCGGCCTGCTCGTCACGGCGGGCTCGGCGGCGGCGCCCTCGGTGATCGCCTGGCTGGGGATCGCGAGCGGAGTCCTGGTGATGCTGGCGGGCACCAGCCTCGTACGCCGGACATGGCGCGACCGCCCGCACCGACACCCACACCCACACCCACACGACCACTCGCACGACCACCTCCCCCACCACGACCACCATGACCACCCACACACCGTCGCGCACACCCATGGCGGCTCCACCCACACACACCCCACCGCCCCCACGCTGCGCGGCACGATCCTGCTCGGCTTCGCGGGCGGGCTCGTGCCGAGCCCGTCCGCGGTGGTGGTGCTCGTCGGCGCCGCCGCGCTCGGTCACGCCTGGTTCGGGCTGCTGCTCGTCGTCGCCTACGGGATGGGACTGGCCCTGACGCTGACCGCGGCCGGATTCGCCGTCGTCAGGCTGGGCACGGGAATGAACCGGGTGCTGGACCGGCGACCCCGCTGGACCACCCATCCGGTGGCCGCCCTGGTACGCCGGACCGTGCCCCTGGCGTCGGCGGTCGCCGTCGTGGCCCTGGGGATCGGACTGGTGCTCAGGGGGACGGCATCCGCACTCGGATGAGCTGTACAGGCGCCGCTGCGGACGACATCCGGCGCGGTGCCGTTCTCGGTGCTGTGCCGTTCTCGGTGCTGTGCCGTTCTCGGTGCTGTGCCGTTCTCGGTGCTGTGCCGTTCTCGGTGCTGTGCCGTTCTCGGTGCTGTGCACAGCGGCGGAGACCCCGGCGGTCGGGGCCTCCGCTGCGCCTTCGGGCTGCTGCGCCTTCGGGCTCGCTGTCGAACGCGCCCTGCCGGATCAGGCGTTGTTGGTGAACACGGGCAGGTAGCCGCCGGACTGGCCGGCCGCGGTGGGGTGGTACGAGGTGCCGATGTCCAGCAGGTTCACGCTGTGCAGCCAGGAGCTGCCGGAGCAGAGCTCGTGGCCGGAGAAGGTGGTGCGGACATCGCCGAAGACGAAGCCGTGCGCGGCGGCACGCTGGGCGATGGCGTTGTCCATGGCGTCGGCCGCGTCGTTGATCGCGGACCGCTTGGTCTCGGAGAGGCCGACGCACGTCGTGCCCAGCTTGTAGAAGCGGGGGTAGCCGATCACGACGACTCGGGCGGACGGGGCCTTGGACCTGATCGCCGAGTAGACGGCGTCCAGCTTGCCGGGCAGCGTCGAACCGATGTAGGCCCGGGCGGTGTTGATCCGGGACAGGCAGGTGCTGTCCGAGCTGAGCACACAGGTCGTCATGACGTCGGCGAAACCGGCGTCGTTGCCGCCGACGGAGAGGGACACGAGGCCGGTGGAGGAGTTGAGCGAGCCGAGCTGGCTGGCGAGGACATCGTCCGTCCTGGCGCCGGAGCAGGCGTTGAAGGCGAACGACGACGGGGCGTGGGCCGCGTTCCACAGGTAGGGGTAGGCGTTGGTGCTGCGGTCGCAGCTGCCGCTCGAACTGATGTAGCCGCCCGCGCCGACTCCGGCGGAGTAGGAGTCACCGAGCGCCACGTAGCCGCCGGTCGCCGCGGACGTGGCCGCCTGCGCCGTGGCGGCCCCGGTGAGGGCGAAGCCGACCGCGAGAAGGGTTGCGAGCAGATATGAGGTGAGCCGGGAACGTCTCATGGAACCTCCGTTGAGCAGGACCTCTGCCTCAACGTTGGTACCAGCTACGCGTGTTGACTGAAAGTGTCCATGCCAACATTGCTCACATCCGAAAGAGATTGACCGCGCGCGTTACCGCCTGATTGATCGCCTGTTCACAACAGATCCGTTGACAGCCACACCCAGGGGGCGGCCGGTCACCGATGCGGCCACTTCCGCATCTTGACGGCCCGTCGGTGCCGCGCGACATTGAAGCCCGGCATCCGACGCTTCGGGGGGCAAAGCCGACCATGCGGATCAGACGCGCCAAGACGCCTGCGCCGGACGGCTCCGAGCGGGCGCGGCCGGGTCCGGGGAGGGACCTGGCGCCGCTGCTCACCGGGGTCGCGACCGCCGTCGGCGGAGCCGGGGCGCTGCTCGCGCTCACCGGCTCGCAGTCGCCGCTGCGAGCCCCCTTCGCGCTCTTCTTCCTGCTCGCGGCGCCCGCGGCGGCCATCGCGACGGCCCTGCGCGGGCTGGATCCGTTCGGTCGGCTGCTCGCCTCGCTGGCCGGCGCGGTCGTCGTCGACATGCTGGTGGCGCAGGGCATGCTCACCGTGCATCGCTGGTCGCCGAGCGGCGGGATCGTGGCCGTGGCGGCGCTCAGCCTGCTGCTGCTCCTGGCCGACGGAGTGATCGGACAGATACGGAAGGGACGGATGCGGAAAGGAGAGATACGGAAGGTAGAGAAGTGGAAAGGGCGGATGCGGAAAGACCGTTCGAGGGAAGGGGCAACGGCCGACAAACTTGTGTAACGGCCAAACCAACAAAAACGTGAGGCTCGTTTCAGGTCTTGCCATATGGGTTCAATCGTCAATACCGTCATACATCTCACTCGCATCGGTCCGTCACCAAGCGGCTCCAGGGGAGGGCTCGGGACCGCGACGTTCCGGCGCGGGGCGCGGTAGGGGGGTGCCGTGCTCGGTGACCGCACTGGTGACCGAGCCGTGCCGCGCGACCGGCTGCCGTCTGCCATTCCCGGCGGACCGGCCAGCTTTGCCAGCTCACCCGCGTGCACGGAGATCCGCTCGCCGTGCCGTGCGTGAGTACCCCCCTTTCGAACCGGACACAGTGCCGGGCCGCCCAGGGGCGGGCGGCCCACCGGACGAGAGGGACAACACTCGTGAGTTCCGTTCTGCGCCCGCCGACCTCGGGCCAAGTTCCGTTGAATCCCGGCCCTTACCGGCCGATCTCCTCGCATCTGGCCATCGCGCCGCCGGTGAGCGTCGTGATTCCGGCCATGAACGAGGCGGAGAACCTGCCCTATGTCTTCAAGACCCTGCCCGAGTGGATACACGAAGTGGTGCTCGTGGACGGGAATTCCACCGACGACACCGTGGAGGTGGCCCGCCGACTGTGGCCCGGGGTCAAGGTCGTCGAACAGCGGGGGCGGGGCAAGGGGGATGCCCTGATCACCGGGTTCGGGGCGTGCACCGGCGACATCATCGTGATGGTGGACGCGGACGGCTCGGCCGACGGCCAGGAGATCGTCTCGTATGTCTCGGCCCTGGTCTCGGGCGCCGACTTCGCCAAGGGCTCGCGCTTCGCCAACGGCGGCGGCACCGACGACATGACCTTCATCCGCAAGCTGGGCAACTGGGCACTGTGCACGGTCGTCAACCGCAAGTTCGGCGCCCGCTACACCGATCTGTGCTACGGCTACAACGCGTTCTGGCGGCACTGCCTCGACCAGATCGACCTCGACTGCACCGGCTTCGAGGTGGAGACCCTGATGAACATCAGAGTGGTCAAGGCGGGGCTGAGAGTGCAGGAGATACCCAGCCACGAGTACCTGCGCATCCACGGCACCAGCAATCTGCGGGCGGTGCGGGACGGGCTGCGGGTGCTCAAGGTGATTCTGAGGGAACGCTCCAACCGCCGTGACCTGCGTCGGCGCGAACGCCGTTCGCCGACGCTGGACGCGGTCCGGCTCGATGCGGTGCAGCTCAACTCGGTCCGGGGAGAGGTGTCTTGAGCGATCCCGACATCTCCGTCGTGATCTGCGTGTATACCGAGGACCGCTGGGAGGACATCCTCGCGGCGGTCTCCTCGGTGCGCGCGCAGACGTACCCGGCGCTGGAGACACTGCTCGTGGTCGACCACAACCCGGCGCTCCTGGACCGGCTGACCGAGGAATACCCGGAGCACCACGGGGCCGCGCGGGCAGCGCACGGGGGGCACCGGACGGCCGGGAGCGTGCGGGTGCTCGCCAACGCGGGTCCCCGCGGTCTGTCCGCCGGCCGCAACACCGGCATCGCGGCGGCACGCGGGGAGGTCATCGCCTTCCTGGACGACGACGCCGTCGCCGAGCGGGACTGGCTGCACCGCTTCGCCGAGGGGTACGCCGATCCGAGGGTGCTGGCCGTCGGCGGTCGGACGGTGCCGATCTGGGCGTCGGGCCGCCGGCCGGCCTGGTTCCCGGAGGAGTTCGACTGGGTGGTGGGCTGCACCTACCGGGGCCTGCCGCCGGGCCGGGTCCGGGTCCGCAACGTACTGGGCGGCAACGCGTCGTTCCGGCGCACGGCCTTCGCCGCGGCGGGCGGCTTCGCCACCGGCATCGGCCGGGACGGCGACAAACGGCCCCTGGGCGGTGAGGAGACGGAGCTGTGCATCCGGCTCGGCCGCGCCCGGCCGGAGGCGATCCTGCTGATCGACGACCGGGCCGTGATCCACCACCGGGTGCCCGGGGCACGCGAGCGCTTCGGCTACTTCCGTACGCGCGCCTACGCCGAGGGGCTGTCCAAGGCCCTGGTGGCGCGCAGCGTCGGCGCGGCCAAGGGGCTGGAGTCGGAACGCCGGTACACGACGCGGGTGTTGCCCGCCGGGGTCGCCCGCGGTCTGCGGGACGCCCTGCTGGCCCGGCCGGGCGGCGCGGGACGGGCGGGCGCGATCGTCGCGGGCGTGCTCGCCGCGGCGGGCGGATACCTGGTGGGCAGCGCCCGGGCCCGCCGCGGTGAGGCCACGTTCTCGGTGGTGCCGATCGCGCCGCCCGGGGCGGCCGAAGGGAAGACGACCGCAAGGGCCACGGCCCAAAGGGAGACAGCCGAAGGGAAGACGACCGAGGGAAAGACAGTCGAGGGAAAGACGGCCGAGCGGAAGGCAGCCGAGGGGGACGGACATGGCTGAGGCATTCGTGCCGATACTGATGTACCACTCGGTGGCGACCGCGCCGAACGATGCCACCCGCGTCCTGTCGGTCGCCCCCGAGGCGTTCGCGGAACAGATGGCGCTGATCGGCGATCTGGGTCTCACCCCGCTCGGCACGGCCGAACTCGCGGCGCGCTGGCGTTCGGGCCGACCGCTGCCCGACCGCCCGGTCCTGATCACCTTCGACGACGGCTACGAGGGCGTGCACCGGCACGCCCTGCCGGTGCTCGCCCGGCATGCCTTCCCGGCCACGCTGTTCGTCTCGACCGGCTGGATCAGAGGCGCCCACGACACCGGAGGCGGCCTGGACACCATGCTCGACTGGCACCAGGTGCGCGAACTCGCGGGCGCCGGTGTCGAGATCGGCGGGCACAGCCACACCCATCCACAACTCGACCAACTGGACGACGCGACACTGCGGTCCGAGCTGACCCGCTGCACCCGGATCGTCACCGACGAACTGGGCGCCGTGCCCACCTCGTTCGCCTATCCGTACGGCTACTCCAGCCGCCGGGTGCGCCGGGCGGTGCGCGCGGCGGGGTTCGCCCAGGCGCTCGCCGTCGGCAACGGGCCGGCCCGCCGCCGCCAGGGACCGTACGCCCTGCGTCGGCTCACCGTGCGCCGCGGCACGGACGTCCAGGAGTTCGAGCGACTGCTCCAGGGCCGCTCCCTCGCCCGCGCCTTCGCCCGGGACCGCGCACTCACCAAGGGGTACGCCCTGGTCCGCAGAGCCCGCCAGGTCCGCCGGAAGACGAGCCGTACCCGTGTCTGACACGACGACCACGACCGAGGCCGCGGCGCCCGGCGCCGAGGCGCCCGAGCCGTCGGGGCGCCGACTGCGCCTGCCCGGACGAGCCGCGTCGGGCGGCGGCAACCAACTGTTCCGCAACGCCTACGCCCTGATGCTGAACACCGGCATCTCCGCCGTCCTCGGGGTCGGTTTCTGGCTCGCCGCGGCCCGCTACTACTCCGAGTCCGCGGTCGGTCAGGGCTCCGCCGCGATCGCCGCGATGAAGCTCCTCGCGGGGCTCACCGCGGTCACCCTGACCGGCGCCCTGGCCCGCTTCATCCCGGTGTCCGGGCGCCGCACCGGTCAGCTCGTCTTCCGTACGTACGCGGGCAGTTCACTGGTGGTGGCGCTGGCCGCGGGCGTCTTCCTGATGACGCTGGACAGCTGGGGGCCGTCATACCGGTTCCTGCACGGGCCGCTGAACGGCCTCGGCTTCGTGCTGGCCGTCGTCGCCTGGAACCTGCTCACCCTCCAGGACGGTGTGCTGACCGGGCTGCGCAGCGCGCCCTGGGTGCCGGTCGGCAACACCGTGTTCTCGGCGGTGAAGCTGGGGCTGCTGGTCGCGTTCGCCGTGGCGATCCCCACCACCGGGGTCTTCGTGTCCTGGGTCGCGGCGATCGCCACGTCCGTACTGCCGCTGGGCTGGCTGGTGTTCCGCCGGCTGGTGCCCCGGCATGTGCGGGCGACCGAGGAGCGGGCCCGGCCGCCGACGCTGAAGGAGATCGGCAGATTCCTCGCCGGGGACTACACCGGGTCGCTGTTCTCGCTGGCCGTGGTCTACCTCGTCCCGGTGCTCATCGCCGCGCAGGTCAGCTCCGAGGACAACGCCTATTTCTACATCACCACCACCATCGGCGGCACCGTCAACCTGCTCGCCATCAACATGGGGGCGTCCCTCACCGTCGAGGGCTCGCACGACCCGGCGCGGCTGGCCGCCGACACCCGGGCCGCACTGCGCCGGATGGCACGGATCATGCTGCCGATCTGTGGACTGCTGTTCGTCGGGGCGCCCTGGATCCTGGGTGTGTTCGGCGCGGGTTACGCGGACGCGGCGACCCCGCTGCTGCGCTGGTTCGCCGTGGGCGCGCTGCTGCGGGTCGTGATGGAGACCTACTTCGCGACCCTGCGCGCGCAGAGCCGGACCGCCGGACTGGCCTGGTTGCAGGGCCTGTTGTGTGTGCTGGTGCTCTGTCTGACGCTGCTGCTGCTCCCCCGCATGGGCCTGACCGGCGCGGGCGTGGCGGAGATCTCCAGTCTGACGGTGATCGTGGCGATCGCCGCGCCCCGGCTGTGGCGGACGGTCCGGGCCGCTCCGGCGGCGGAGGTCCCCGCGACGGCGGCACCGGACGGGGACCTCGCCGACCTGGGGACGCGCGAGGTGCCCGCCGCCCGGTCCCGGGGGCGCGGCCCGGCCTGGGCGCTGGACAGCGACACTTTGGCGCTCGGCATCCACGTCGACTTCGACCACCAGGAGCGCCGCCCCGACGTGCGCCCCGGGCCCGGCACCCCGCCCTCGGGCACACCGGTGGCGGACCCGGACCGGCGGCCCGCCTGGGCGCGGCGACCGGCCGGAACACCGGCCGGGACGGGGGTGTTGCCGCTGGACCGGAGCCGGGTGTGGGACCGGGCGCCGGACACCGAGACCTCGCTGGGCCCCGCCGAGGCGTCGCCGCTGAAGGAGGCGGAGGTCGACGCGCCGTTCGGGTCGGCCTTCCCGGCGCGACCGAAGGAGGAGACGGAGGCGGATACGGAGACGGAGGCGAAGGCGAAGGCGAAGGGACTGAAGGAGACGGAGACGACCCGACCGGCGGAGACGGGGCCGGACGGACCGGCGGACGCAGGGCCGGACGGACCGGCGGAACCCGACCGGGACCCGGTCTGCGAGCCGTCCCCGGCCACCCCGCGCCGGAGCCTGTCGCCCACCCGTTCCGGACTCGTCCTCGGCTGTCTGCTGGTGGCCGCGCTCCTGTTGTACTGGGTGCCGGCGGCGCGGCTCGGCGAGGCCGACCTGGACCGGATGGGCGGGCTCGGCCTGATCTCCGTGCTGCCGCTGCCGACGCTGATCGGGGCGGCGCTGCTGATCACGGTGTTCGCCTCGCTGCTCTGGCTGCGCCGCGAGCACCGGACGCTGCTGCTGGTCACGCTGCTGGCGACGGTGGTGTCGCTGCATGCCCTGCCCGCGGTCGTCGAGACCGAGCCGCGGTTCGCGACGGCCTGGCAGCACCTCGGGTTCATCGACTACATCGACCGCACCGGGTCCGCCGTCCCGGACCTGGACGCGCGCTGGAGCTGGCCGGGCTTCTTCGCCGTCGCCGCGTTCGTCGCCAAGGCCGGCGGGATCACGGACTTCACCGAGATCATCCGCTGGTGGCCGACGGCGATCCAACTCGCCTATCTGGTACCGCTGTTCCTGCTCGTACGGTCACTGCGGGCGAGCTGGCGGGCCAAGTGGACCGGCATCTGGATCTTTGTGCTCGGCGGCTGGGTCGGCCAGGACTACTTCTCCCCGCAGGGCTTCACCTATCTCCTCTACCTCGTCTTCGTGGCGATCCTGCTCGTCTGGTTCCGCGCCCCCCGGGTGATCCGGGCGCGGTTCCGCCCCGGCGAGGCGGAGGTCGAACCGGCCGGCCGGCGGCAACGGGCCGTACTGCTCATGGTGGTGATCGGCCTGTACGTGGCGAGCGTGCCCGCCCACCAGCTCACCCCGTTCGTGATGCTGGGTGTCCTCACCGCGCTGGTCCTGATCGGCAAGTCCGAACTGCGCGGCCTGCCCCTGCTGTTCGCGGTGCTGGTCGCCGCCTGGATCGGCTTCATGGCCGAACCGTACTGGTCGGGGCACTTCGACGACCTGTTCGGCGGGATCGGCGGGGTCGGCAGCAATGTCTCGACGTCGGTGTCCGGCCGTATCCAGGGCGGCAGTTCGAGCCACAAGCTGGTGCTGTACACGCGCGTGCTGCTGGCCGGCGGGGTGTTCGCCCTCGCCTGCTGGGGCTGGTGGCGGCGGCGCGAGCACCGGTACCGCGAGCGGTCGCTGCTGGTGCTGGCCTTCGTCCCGTTCCTGGGTTTCGGCATGCAGTCGTACGGCGGCGAAATGGCCCTGCGTGTCTTTATGTTCGCGCTGCCCGGCGCGGCGATGCTGGCCGCCCTCGCCCTGTTCCCGCGTACCGGCGTAACCGCGAAGGAGCGTGAGCGGGACCGGGTCAGCCTGGCACCGCTGGCCGCGCTGCTCGCGGGTCTGCTGCTGATGGGCGGCTTCCTGGTGGCCCGCTGGGGCAATGAGCCGTTCGAGCGGATCAGACCCGGCGAGGTCGCGGCCATGGACTATGTGTACGCCCACGACAAGCCGACCGTGCGCCTGCTGTGGCTGAGCAATGACACCGTGAACAACGTGACACCGGCCATGCCGTGGGGTGCCAGGGACATGGAACGGGTCGACTATGTGCCGACGCTCGCGCCGACCGACCCCGTGCTGGTGTCCGGCCTGGTGAAGGCGCTGGGGGACGCGGGCCCGAACGCGTATCTGATGATCAACCGGAGTCAGGTCACCTATCTGGAGATGGACGTCGGCTTCTCGGCGACCTGGCAGCCCCGCCTGATCCGGAATCTGGACGAGCGACCGGAGTTGACGAAGGTCCTGGTCAACGAGGACGTCACCATGTACGCGCTGCGCGAGCGGCCCGCGGGTGCGGTACCCGAACCGGCGCCCGGCCCGATCGGACCGCAGGTGACGTGGACGCCGTGGTCGGTGGTCGGCGGTCTCGCGGCCGTCGCGCTGGTCCTGCTGCTGACCGCACGCGAGGCGGTCCGCGTCGCGATGCGGCCGAGCGTGCGCCGACTGCGCCTGTTGCAGGGCGGCTTCTGGTTCTCGCTGCCCTTGCTCGCGGTGCTGCTCGCCGCGCTGGCACAGCGGTTCCTGACGATGAAGTGAGGCGGGAAGTGGCTCACCTGGTGAGCCACTTCACCTCGTACGCCCCCAGGTCGAACCGCTTTCCGTCGACCCGCGCGCTGATCGACCGGTTCAGGGTGTTCACCACCAGGACGGCCTTGTCGGTGGCGAGGACGCG
Organism: Streptomyces sp. NPDC004752; assembly: GCF_053601275.1. Taxonomy (NCBI): domain Bacteria; kingdom Bacillati; phylum Actinomycetota; class Actinomycetes; order Kitasatosporales; family Streptomycetaceae; genus Streptomyces; species Streptomyces sp. NPDC004752. The sequence goes on from NZ_JBSGBN010000058.1 coordinate 14,884, forward strand.
GACCGCCGGCGCATCGTCCCGGGCGACGGACACGGTCTCGTACCGGGTGCCCGGCGGGAACGCCCGGTCGAACCGGGAGACCAGGTCGTACATGGGGAGTTTCACACCCCCGGAAGGGCCGCCCGTGGGCGTCCACAGACAGCCGGCGCAGTCGGTGCCCTCCTTCTTCTCCGGGTTCCAGTAGAAGCCGGAGTCGGCGCCGCCCTTGACCATGGCGATCAGGCCGGCCGCCTGGACCGCGACCCGGCGCGCCTCGGACCAGCCGGTGCGTTCGTCGGCGGCGTCGGCGGGCTCGGCAGGCTCTACGTAGTATTCCGCCCACCACAGCGGCAGATTGTCGGTCTGTCGGCGCAGCCAGGCGCCGACGGCCGTGAACTTGTCGGTGGCCGCGAACTCGTCGGGCAGCAGTTCGTCGTCGTCGGTGTAGCTGGAGCCGTCGACCACCACGAAGTCGGCGCCGCTGCGGTGGGTGTTCCAGTAGCCGAAGGCGTCGAGGACCCGCTGGTCCATGGCGCCCCAGGGGCCTTTGAGGGTCGTCGAGGCGTGCTCCGTGCGGCGCGGGTCGACGCTGTCCATCACCAGGTAGGGGCCGCCGACCATGATGTCCTTGCCGACCTTCTTGAGCGCCTCGTACACGAGGTTGTACATCCTCGTGTATCCCTCGTAGTCCCAGCGGCCCTTCGCGTCGTTCCAGAAGCCCTTGAACTCGTTCCAGACGATGAAGTGGGTGACGTCCGGATAGCGTCTGGCGACGGTCGCGGCGAGGTCGGCGAAGTCCTGGTAGTGGTCCGGGGTCGGGGCGGTCTCCAGGGCGGCCTGGCTCCAGTCCGTGCGGTCGGCGCCGGCCCCGCCGCCCTTCATCCAGTCCGGGGCGCAGCACAGCGTGATGACCGGGGTGGCCCCGGAGGCGCGCATGAAGTCGACGCGCCGGTCGAGCGCGCCGAAGTCGTAACGGCCCGGTACGGGCTCGGGGTTGTCGGCGCCCCAGCCCATGATGTGCTGGTTCTGCGGGAGTCCGGCGCTGCGCGCGAGCAGCCCCTCGACCCGCTCGGTGGCCGCGCCGCCCTGGTCGGCGCTGTACTGGGTGTGGGTGAACCCCCAGCCCACATACGGCTGCGGCCGGCCGGCCGGGGTGGCGGGCGTGCCGTACGCCTTGTCGCCGTCGCGCGTGGTGCCCGCGGTGCCGCCGCCCGGAAGCATGTTGACCAGGGTCAGCAGTAGCGCAAGAGCGGCCACACCCACACCGAGCAGAGCGGTGAGCCGCCACCGCCGAGCCCCCGAATTCCCCCCATGACGTGTCATCAAGGACAACAGTACGGCGAGGGACGGGCGCGCGGCAGGTCTCGGCGACGCACAGCTCCGACACAGGACAGAGGGGGCAGAGGGGAACAATCAGAGAAGTGTTCGCAGGGCCGACACTCCGCGCCCACTTCGGAAACCGGGTGCGTACGGGGCCCGCGTGCCGGATCATGGCGGCATGTCTGCGAACCCACACGACGCGCTGCCGATCCGGCTCAACGTCGACGACTCCGACTCGCCGTCCGACGTCGTCGACGCACTGTTCCTCGGCCGCTTCGCGACGGGCGAGCAGCCGTACTCGCACGCGGTCAACATCGACCGGGTCCGCTCCGGCGCGACCCTGCTGCCGCGGAACGCCCGGGTGCTGCGCGTCGCCCGGGACGAGGACCGCAGCGCGACCCTCGCCGAGGGCGACGGCTGGACCCTGCTGGCCTCCCGCTGGAACCGGGGCGCCGACGTCACGGTGACCGCGACCACGGCGGAGCTGGCGAAGGAGGTCCTGGAGCTGGCCACGGACGGCGCGGCGGACGAACCCGAGCCGCAGCCGGAGAACGTGACGATGGGCTTTTGGTACGTGTCCCCGAGGCGCGGCCCGCACCGCACCACCCGGCAGATCTCGGCGGGCACCTGGGAGGAAGTGCGGCCCAACTACACGGCGCCGGTGGCGGACGCGATGGACCAGCTGATGAAGACGACCCCCGAGGACATCGCCGGCCGGCTGCTGCTGCTCCACGGCCCGCCGGGCACCGGCAAGACCTCCGCCCTGCGCACGCTGGCCCGCTCCTGGCGGGACTGGTGCCAGGTCGACTGCGTCCTGGACCCGGAGCGGCTCTTCGGTGACGTCGGCTATCTGATGGACATCGCCATCGGCGAGGAGGACGCGGCGGGCAAGGGCCGCTGGCGGCTGCTCCTGCTGGAGGACTGCGACGAGCTGATCCGCGGCGAGGCCAAGCACACGGCGGGCCAGGCGCTGTCGCGGCTGCTGAACCTGACCGACGGCCTGCTGGGCCAGGGCCGCAACGTGCTCGTCGGCGTCACCACCAACGAGGACCTGGAGCGGCTGCACCCCGCCGTGGTCCGTCCCGGCCGCTGTCTGGCCCGGATCGAGGTGGGCCCGCTGACCCGCCGGGAGGCGGTGGCCTGGCTGGGCACGGAGCAGGGAATCGGCCGCGATGGCGCGACGCTGGCCGAACTGTATGCGCTGCGCCGCGGCACGGCACCGGCATCGGTACCGGGCGCACGCGGGGCCGCGGACGCCGGCCTGTACCTGTGAGGAGCCGCGACCGGCCACCGGGGAGCGTCCCAGCCCATCGCTGAGGCGCCACGACCGGCCTGCGGCACGGGCCGCGCCCGGCCGTGGGCGAGGCCCCGGGCCATCGGCGGTTTCCAGGGACCACAGCCCACCCGCCGGCACCGGACCACAACCGGCCACCAGCGAGAGGCCACGACCGGCGGCCGGTGCGGGAGACAAACCCGGCCATCGGAGACGACCAACGGCTGGCGGCCGGTGCGGGAGCACGCCCTGCCACCTGCGAAGAGCCACACCCGGCCACCCCGGAGGAAACCGCCATCGGCCGGCGGCACGGAACGGAGAGGGGCCGCGGTCGGGGGTCGGTGTTTTGATGGGGGTATGGGCCTGTTCGTCGGCACGTCGGGGTGGCAGTACCGGGACTGGCGTGGCGTTCTGTACCCGGCCGACCGGCCGGTGCGGCTGTGGCTTGAGGAGTACGCGGCGCGCTTCGCCACGGTGGAGCTCAACAACGCGTTCTACCGGCTGCCGACGCGGGAGAACTTCGAGAACTGGCGGGCGCGGGTGCCCTCGGACTTCGTGATCGCGGTGAAGGCCAGCCGCTACCTCACGCACATCAAACGGCTGCGCGATCCGCAGGAGCCGGTGCGGCGGCTGATGGGCAGTGCGGCGGGCCTCGGCGACCGCCTCGGCCCGATTCTGCTCCAGCTCCCGCCGACCCTGCGCGCCGACCCGGACCTCCTGGACGCGTGCCTGGCGTGCTTCCCGCCCGGCACCCGGGCCGCGGTCGAGCCCCGCCACGACTCCTGGTGGACACCGCGGACCCGTGCCGTCCTGGAGTCCCGGGGCGCGGCGCTGTGCTGGGCCGACGTCCTGGCCCACCCGGTCACCCCGCTGTGGCGCACCGCGGACTGGGGCTACGTCCGCTTCCACCAGGGCCGCGCCCGGCCCTGGCCGCGCTATGGCCGACGTTCCCTGGAGACCTGGACCGACCGCATCGCCACCACCTGGTCCAGCACGGACGATGTCTACGCGTACTTCAACAACGACCCCGGCGGAGCGGCGGTCCAGGACGCAACGGCCTTCGCCGGGGCGGCGGCGAAGGCGGGCCTGCCGACCACCCGCACACCGACCCTGACGCCGCACGGCTGACCCCGTCGCACCCCCACCGCCCTGGCCTCCTACGCAACCGTGCCGCACCACTCCGATACGGCCCACCGGCATCGAGCCCCCTCCCGTCCCGCCCGACCCGAGGCGGCCCGAGGCGGCCCGCCGTACGGGCAGCACGCGCCCAGGCCACACACCCAAGCCAACGGCACGGCAGCGAAGTCCATGGGCGCCAGCCCCACGGGACCAACCGAACCCACTAGACCCACCGGACCGACTGGACCGACTGGATCCGCCGGCTCCACCTCACTCCGTCCGGTACACCGCACGCAGTGCGTCTCGTACCGTCGTCACCGCCGCCGTCTCGTCCAGGCCGAGGCGGCGGGCCCGTTCCGCGTAGGTCTGCGCGGCGGTCGCGGCCTCGCGTGCCGCGGCCGGGCCCGCGGCCGCCACGAACGTCCCGTTGCGGCCCCGCGTCTCGATCACCCCGTCCGTCTCCAGCGCTCGGTACGCCTTGGCCACGGTGTTCGCCGCGAGCCCCAGCGACTCGGCCAGCCCCCGCACGGTCGGCAGCCGGTAGCCCACCGGCAGCAGCCCGGACCGCGCCTGCTCCGAGATCTGGGCCCGCACCTGCTCGTACGGCGGTGCGCTGTCGTCGATGTGGATCCTCAAGGTCACGCCGTGATTCTCCCGCACCCCCGGAAAATGAGGGGCACCCGGGCCGGGATCCCCCGTAGCGTGCGGCCCCATGACTGTGCTCGTGCGCGATCTGCGCCCCGACGTGCGTGCGGATCTGGACGGCTTCGTCCGGGTCCGGCGCCGTGCCCTCCCCTTCATGCTGTTCACCCCGGAATCCGTCGCCCACGACATCGCCCACGCCCACCCGGACGCCCATCTGCGCAGGCTCGTCGCGGAGGAGGACGGCGAGATCATCGGCACCGCCCAGGTGGGCATCGCCTACGACAGCCCGGAGCCGGGCCAGGGCTATGTCAATGTGTACGTCGACCCGGGGCGGACCCGGCGCGGCGCCGGCGGGCTGCTGGTGCGCGCCGCCGAGGAGCACCTGGCGGCCCGGGGCGCGCGCCGACTGCTGGCCTGGGTGCTGGACGAGCCGGGCAACCTCGTCTTCGCCGAACGGCACGGCTACCGGGCCGCCCGCTCCGCGCACTTCCTCCGGCTCGATCTGGCGCGGGCGACGCTGCCCCCGTTGCAGGACCCGCCGCCGGGCGTCGAACTGCGCAAGGGCTCGGACTTCACCGACGACCCGCGCCCGCTCTTCCGGCTGGACGCGGAGACCACGGCGGACGAACCCAGCGACATGGACACCGAGTTCACCGACTACGACGCCTGGCTCGACGAGACCTGGCGGCACCCCCTGTTCAGCCCCGAGCTGACCTCGGTCGCCCTGGTCGACGGGCGTCCCGCCGCGTTCAGCGCGGCCCGCACGGACGGCGGGCACCGCTACGGCACCGTGATGACGGGCACCGCGCGCGCCTTCCGGGGCCGCGGTCTCGCCAAGCTGGCCAAGAACGACTCCCTGCACCGCGCCCGCACCGCCGGGTTCACGGAGGCGTTCACCGGAAACGACACCGGAAACGGCCCGATGATCGCGATCAACACATGGTTCGGTTACCGGGTCTGTGCGACGGAGGTGCGCCATGTCCGCGAACTCGGCTGACCCGGGCCGTCTCTTGGAGGTCGTCCTGGTCAAGGGCGGCCGTACGAAGATCCGTTACCCGGCCGAGCTGCTCCGGGACGACGGCACCCGGATCGTGGTGCGCGCCCCCTTCGCGGGGGGCACGGTCCGCGACTTCGGCTTCGTACGCTTCGAACCGGGCGATGTCTTCACCGAGTATTACTGGCGGGACCGCTGGTACGCGGTGATGGAGGTCCGCGACCCGGCGGGCGCGCTCAAGGGCTGGTACTGCGACATCGCCCGGCCGGCCGTGCTGTCGGGCACACAGCTGGTCGTCGAGGACCTCGACCTGGACCTGTGGCGCTCCGCGGACGGCACGGACGTACGGCGGCTGGACGAGGACGAGTTCGCGGCGAGCGGGCTGACCCGGACCGATCCCGGGGCCGCGGCCGCCGCCGTGGCCGCGCTCGACGAGCTGGAGGCGCTCGCCCGTACGGAACGCTTCGAGGCGCTGCTGGCCTGACCCGCCGACCACCGGTGATCACACCGTCGCCAGCACCGCGTACCGCTCGTCCGTCACGGGCCCGCCCCACAGCGCGGGCTCGTCCGACAGCGGCTCCACGCGCACATCGGAGGCGATCGGTTCCAGGAGGGCGGTCAGCCGGGCGGCGGATATACCGACCGGGGAGACCGTCCCCCATACGCCCTCGACCAGCACGAGCCGCCCGCCCGGCCGCAGCAGCCCGCTCCAGCGCCGCAGCGCTCGGCCGGGCCCGGGCAGCGTCCACAGCAGGTGCCGGACGAGGACTGCGTCGAAGCGCCGCACCCCCACCGGGGGTGCCGCCGCGTCGCCGACCAGGAACACCGCCTCGCGCCCGGCGGTCTTGGCCCGGGCCAGGTCCACCATCGCCGGGGACAGGTCGACGCCGGTGACGCGGTGCCCCCGCTCGGCGGCGAGGAGCGCCAGGCTGCCGGTGCCGCAGCCGAGGTCGAGCACGTCGGCGGGGCGGCCGGGCAGCCAGCTGCGGAGTCTGGCGGCCCAGGCCGCCCGTACCTCGGGGTCGCGCAGCCCGTGGTCAGGCTCGTCGTCGAAGGTCGCTGCGGCGGCGTCCCAGTCGACACGCGCCGCTGCCTTTCGGTCACTCGCGTCCGTCATGCCCCCAGAGTGACACCCGCCACTGACAGTCCGAGGGTGACAGCCGCCACTGACAGACCGCCGCCGATGAGCGACTCTCACCCAAAGGGTCTGCCACCGCCAGATCGCGGATTCCGGCAGGCGCCGAAGGAGGCAGCCATGCGCCGCGTAACCGTGCAGAAGCCCCTGAAGAAGACGGACACCCGGCGGGTCCGCGAGGAAGCCGAGGAGCGCCCCGCGGGGCGCCCGGAGGTCCGCGAGGACATCGCCCGCACCTGGTGGCCGGACGGCTGACCGGCCGGAAGCCCGGTCAGTCCAGCCGTTTGCGGTAGTGGATGCGGTCGTAGGGGCCGTCCACTCGCCGCTCCACCACCTCGTACCCGTACTTCGGGTAAATCCGGCGGTTCTCCCACATCAGGGCGTTCGTGTAGAGCCTGACCTCGGTCAGTGACCGCTCACGCGCGTGTGCGTCCACGAACCGCAGCAGCCGACGCCCGACACCCCGGCCGTGTGCGTCGGGGTGGACGGCGATGCTGTCGAGGAAGAGGTGATCCGGGCGTGCCTCGACCACGACCAGGCCGATCACGGGATCGCCGGTGACGAACACCTTCCCCTGGGCGACGTTCGCCGTGTGGTCCGCCTCCATGGGCTGCGGCACCACTGCGATGCGCTCGATGCAGGGGCGGTAGGCCGCGTCGGTCACGGCCCGCACCGCCGGTACGTCGGCGGCACGGGCGAGGCGGACGGCATCGTCTGTCATGGCGCGCACGCTACTTACCTGAGCGCAGCCTGAGCACCCCCTTAAGCGGACCATAAGGATCTCCCCCGCCCGCCTCCGGCAGGCGATTTCCCGGTTTCTTCGGGCTAGCTTCTGATCGCCCCCTCACGGGATCGACCCCACCCCCGAAGACCGTAGGAGCTCCCCCATGTCCGTACGCCGCCAGGTGCCCGCGCGCCGCACGGCCGCGGCCGTCGCCGCCCTCGGCGCGGCACCGCTCGCCCTGACCGCGCTCGCCGCCGCGCCGGCCGCCGCGCACGGCTCGATGGGCGACCCGGTCAGCCGGGTGTCGCAGTGCTACGCGGAGGGACCGGAGAGCCCCGACTCGGCGGCCTGCCGGGCGGCGGTCGCGGCCGGCGGCACCCAGGCGCTCTACGACTGGAACGGCGTCCGGATCGGCGACGCGAACGGCCGGCACCAGGAGTTGATCCCGGACGGCAAGCTGTGCAGCGCGAACAACGACGAGTTCAAGGGGCTCGACCTGGCCCGCGCCGACTGGCCCGCGACGAGCGTGAGCGGCGGCTCGTACACCTTCAGGTACCGGGTGACCGCTCCACACAAAGGCACGTTCCATGTCTATCTCACCCGGCCCGGCTACGACCCGGCCAAGCCGCTCGCCTGGGCCGACCTGAACCTGGAGCACCCGGTCGCGACGGCCACCGACCCGGTGGCCTCGGGCGGCTTCTACACGTTCTCCGGCACGCTCCCCGAGCGCTCCGGCCGGCAGCTGCTGTACGCGATCTGGCAGCGCTCGGACAGCCCGGAGGCGTTCTACTCCTGCTCCGACGTCTCCTTCGGCGGCACCGGCACCGGCGGCGGCACGAGCGACGGCGGTAGTGGTACGAGCGGCGGCGGCACAGCCGCCAGTGGCACCGGCGGTGACACCACGCCGGCACCGGGCGCGTCCGCGCCGTCCGAGGAGCAGATCGCGGCTGGTGCCGACAAGTCGACGATCGAGCACCACGGCCACAGCGACGACGCCGCGAGCACATCGTCACAGCCGACGGCAACCGCGGTCGGCAGCTCGGCCGACGAGCCGAAGGCCGCCGGCGCCTCGGCGGACCTGGCCGAGACCGGGGCGAACGGCGGCACCCCGTACCTGGCGGCGGGTGGCGCGGCGGTGCTGTCGCTCGGCTCGGCGGTGCTGTTCCTGTCGGTGCGGCGGCGCGCGACGGGCGGTCGGCACGGCCGCTGAACGGATCTCCGGGGCCCGACCGGCGGCTCAGTCCGGTCGGGCCCCGGGCCGGGGCCCGGCTCGGCCGAACGCCGACGCGCAGGTGGTGGGGCGCTGTCCTGGGTCACCACATCACTACATCACCACGTCCGTCGGCCGGGAAGCGGAGCCGGCCGACGGCATGCGTATCGTGCCGCCATGGGCCAACCGGCCTTCGGCCGACGGGCGTTCAGGAGGCCAGCGTGCCCGGCAGCACCGCCCGTGGGCCGAACTTCGCGCGCGCCCGGTCCGCCACCTCCTCGATCCGGCGGACCTTGTCGTCCACGGGGTCGAAGGTGAGCTGGTGGGAGGCGTGTTCGGCGGGGGTGAGGCCCTCGGCGCGCAGGGCGAGCGCGCGGACCCGGGCGCGTTGCAGACCGAGGGCCTCGTACATGCCGTACGCGGTCCGCGTCAGCGCCGGTGAGTGCGCGGTCGGCTCCTTGAGGGTGCGGCTGCGGGTGGTCGCGATGGGGGTCCCCCCGTTCGAGCCGGTTCGAGAGCGGGGGAGGTCGGCGTAGCGCACGATGAGGGTCAGGGTGCGGCAGACCTTCTCCAGGGTGCGCAGCCGGACGCCCAGTTCACCGGCGGCCGAGAGCAGCGCACGGCGGTGCCGGTCGGGGTCCAACTCGTCGAGAGGGAAGGATCGTTCGGCCACGAGGATGGGGGTCCCCCCTGCTTGAGCGCAGCCGAAATCTTGGGGGATGGAGACCGCGTTCGGGGCGACCCGGCCGCGGTCGATGCCGTTCGCCCTCTCGTGCAGCTCGCGGCCCGCCTTCGCGCCGACCAGCCGCTGGAGCGTGGACAGCGGCGCGGCGGCCACCCGGCCCAGGGTGTCGAGGCCGTACTCGCGCAGGATGCGGGCGGTGGCCGCGCCGACCCCGGGGAGCGCGCCGACGGGCCGGTCGGCGAGGAACTCCGCGGCGGCGTCCGGGCCCTCGGGGACCGCCCGGGTCACCCCGGGCCGGGCGTCCTTCAGCGCCATGCGGGCCAGCAGCGGGCCCGGCCCGGCGCCGATCGCGCAGTCGACGCCGTACAGCGCGAGGGCGCGGACCCGGATCACGGCCGCCAGCTCGGCGGCGCTGCGGCCGAAGTACCGTTCGGCGCCCCGCAGATCGGCCAGCGCCCCGTCCGGCGGCAGGGCCTCGACGACCGGGGTGAACTCCGCCAACAGCCCGAGCAGCCCCGGCAGGGCCGCCTCGTCCATCGGACGCGGCTGGAAACGTACGCAGAGAATGGTCATCCCGCACTCCCCGGACTCTGGTGCCACAACTTCCTTCCGCCCGCCGGGTCCTCGCCCGCGGGACGCAGATCGGCCCAGGGGTGCATCTCGTACCCCGTGGCCATGCGGATCGTCCGGTCCGGCACCGGATGGGCCGCCTCCTCCTGCGGTGCGGGCTCCGCCAGCCGCGCCGCCACCTGGTCGAGCCCGCCCTCGGCGCGCAGTTCGGCGAGTTCGGCGAGGTTCCAGGCGGCGGCGCCCACCACGCTGAGGCTGCGCGGGCCGCGCCGCTGCACCACCCCGCGCACCAGCAGCAGCCAGGAGTGGAAGACGGTGTGCGCGCAGGCGTCGTGGGAGTCGTCGAAGAAGGCGAGGTCGACCAGGCCCGTCCCGTCGTCCAGGGTGGTGAAGATGACGCGCTTGCCGGAGCGGATCGGCGGGGTCTGGGTGGCCGCCTTGGCGCCCGCGACCAGCACGGTCTCGCCGTGCGGGGTCTCCCGCAGCCGACGCGCCGAGACCACGCCCAGCTCCTTGAGGAACTCCCGGTGATCGTCCATCAGATTGCGTGAGGCGTCCATGGACAGCACGCCCAGCTCGGCGCTGAGCCGTTCCGCCGAGGTGAGGTCGGGCAGCCCCGCGGAGGCGGTCCTCCGGCCGCCGGCCAGCGGGAGCTGGTCACCGCCGCCGCTGCGGGCACCCCGGTGCAGCTCGGTCAGATGCAGTTGCAGATCCCGGCGGTTGGCGCCGAACGCGTCCAACGCGCCCACCTGGGCGAGCCGCCCGGCAAGCGGCCGACTCGGCCGGGCCCGCTCCCAGAAGTCCAGTAGGGAGGCGTAGGGCTGTCCGTCCGCGATCCGCGCCGCCTCGGCCTCGCTGATGCCGTGCACATCGCACAGGGCGAGCCGCAGTCCCCAACGCCCGGGGGAACCAGGGGATGCGGCCGGTTCGGACGCGGATCCGGGCGCAGCCGACCCGCCCGACTCGGACACCGACCCGCCCGACTCGGACACCGACCCGCCCGACTCAGACACCATCCTGCTTGATTCAGACACCAGTTCGATGCGATGGGTGACCGCCGACCGGTTCACGTCCAACGGCAGGATCGGCACCCCGCGCCGTCGCGCGTCCGCCAGCAGCAGCCGCTTCGGATACATCCCGGGGTCGTGGGTGAGCAGTCCGGCGTAGAAGGCGGCCGGGTGATGCGCCTTCAGCCACGCCGACTGGTACGTCGGCACGGCGAAGGCCACCGCGTGCGCCTTGCAGAAGCCGTACGAACCGAACGCCGCGACGATCTCCCAGGTACGCCGAATCGTTTCTGCGTCGTATCCGCGCTCCGCCGCGTGCCGGGCGAACCACACCCGGATCCGCCCCTGCGACTCCGGGTCGGACAGCCCGCGCCGCACCTGGTCCGCCACGCCCCGCCCACAGCCGGTCATGATGGCGACGATGTCGATGATCTGCTCGTGGAAGACGACGACCCCGTAGGTGTCGCGCAGCGGCCCCGCCAGGTCCGGGTGCGGATAGCGGATCGGCGCCCGCCCGTGCCGCGCCTCGATGAACGGCCGCACCATGTCGGCGGCGACCGGGCCGGGCCGGAACAGCGATATGTCGACCACCAGGTCGTGGAAGGTGGCCGGCTGAAGCCGCCCCACCAGATCCCGCTGGCCCGGCGACTCGATCTGGAAGCAGCCCAGTGTCTCGGTGGAGCGGATGAGTCGATAAGTCGCCGGATCGCCCTCCGCGACCGCGTCCAGATCGATCCGCTCGCCCGTCGCCCGCTCCACCTCGGCGACCGCGTGCGCCATCGCCGACTGCATCCGCACGCCCAGCACATCGAGCTTGAGCAGCCCGAGGTCCTCCACGTCCTCCTTGTCGAACTGCGCCATCGGGAACCCCTCGCCGCTGGTCGGCACGACCGGCGTACGGGAGAGCAGGGAGGCGTCGGACAGCAGCACCCCGCACGGGTGCATGGCGACCCCGCGGGGCAGGGCGTCGAGCGACTCGACCAGCGCCCACAGCCGGTCGTACCGCTCGGCGTCCCGCCGGGACTCCCCCGCCAGCCGTCTCAGCTCGGGCAGTTCGGCCAGGGCCGCACGGGCGTCGCGGGCGCGGATGTGCGGAAAGGACTTGGCGATCCGGTCGATGTCGGCCGGGTCCATGGACAGGGCCGCGCCCACGTCCCGGATCGCATGGCGGACGCGGTACGTCTCCGGCATGGCGACGGTCGCCACCCGCTCGGTGCCGAACCGGTCGATGATCGCGCGGTAGACCTCCAGGCGGCGCGCGGACTCCACGTCGATGTCGATGTCGGGCAGCGCGATCCGCTCCTTCGACAGGAAGCGCTCCATCAGCAGCCCGTACTCGACCGGATCGGCGTGCGCGATGCCGAGGAGATGGTTGACGAGGGAGCCCGCGCCGGAGCCGCGCGCGGCGACCCGGATGCCCATCTTCCGTACGTCGTCGACGACTTGGGCGACCGTCAGGAAGTAGGAGGCGAAGCCGTGGTGGGCGATGATGTCCAGCTCGTGGTGCATCCGCTCCCAGTAGGCGCGCCGGTCGGTGTAGCCGCGCAGCACCATCCCCGCCGCCGCCCGCGAGGCCAGGACCCGCTGGGCGGTGCGGCGGCCGGCGCCGACGAGGTGCGGCTCGGGGAAGTGGACGCTGCCGATGCCGAGGTCGTCCTCGGGGTCGACCAGGCAGTCGGCGGCCGTGGCCCGCGTCTGCTCCAGCAGGCGGTGGGCGGTGCCGCGGCGGTAGCCCGCGGCCTCCACGATCCGCTCGGCGGCGCCCAGCATCGCGTCCGCGTCCTTCAGCCATGCCTCGCCGGAGTCCAGCTCCTTCGTCGGGTCGATCGGGACCAGCCGGCGGGCCGCGTCCAGGACGTCGGCGACCGGACCCTGCCCGGGGTCGGCGTACCGGACGGCGTTGCTGAGCACCGGCCGGATCCGCTGTTCGGCGGCGAAGCCGACGGTGCGGGCGGCCAGCCGCAGGGAGCCCGGTCCGGTGCCGGTGCGGCCGTGCCAGACGGCCTCCAGACGCAGGGCGTCGCCGTAGCTCTCGCGCCAGGGGCCGAGGAGCCTGGCGGCGCGGTCCGGGCGGCCCTCGGCGAGGGCACGGCCGACGTCGGAGGCGGGGCCGAGCAGGACGGTCAGACCGTCGCCGTGATTGCCGGACCAGGGCAGCAGCGGGGCACCCGCGGTCCGGTGTCCCACGGTCCGGTGTCCGTCCCGCCCGAACGGGGCCGAAGGCGTCGGGGAGTGGGCCGTGGTGACCAGTCGGCACAGGTCGGCCCAGCCGCGGGCGCCGTCCCGGGCGAGGAAGGTCACCCGGGGTGCCGACTCGTCGATGAAGGCACCGCCGCGCACGGGGGTGCGGCGGTGCGCACGTCGTACGACCTCCGGCTCACCCACCGCCAGTTCGACGCCGAACAGCGGCCGGACGCCCGCCCCGGCGCATGCCTTGGCGAAGCGGACCGTGCCGGCGAGGGTGTCGCGGTCGGTGAGGGCGAGGGCGTCCATACCCCGCTCGGCGGCGCGCTCGGCCAGCCGCTCCGGGTGCGAGGCGCCGTAGCGCAGGGAGAACCCGGAGACGGTGTGCAGATGCGTGAAACCCGGCACACGCACCTCCCGCACTCGTGAGCCCCAACCGGCTCTCGAACATCAGTTCCCAACTCTCCCACCCCACCATACCCCCATTCCCGAACATGTGTACGACATCCATTCGGGCGCCCCCCACCTGCGCAAACACCGGTCACCCGGCCCGTTTTATGGTGGATTGCCACACGGGGAGGCGCTCATGCCGCCCGGGCTGACCGAGCTGACCGGGCTGACCGAGCTGCCCCTGGTGCGGCTCGCGGCGCCCGCGCGCCCGACTCCGTGCGACTGCGCGCGCCCGACCTGCACCACCGCACCGGGCTCCGCGCGCCCGACCTGCACCACCGCGCCATGGGCGTCTTCACACGCGGAAGCCCCGCCCCTCGCGCGCGGGGCGGGACTTCACAGGAACGTGGCTCGGCGCTCAGCCGATCTCGGTACCGGTCGCCGAGAGCGCCTCCGTCACCGGCTGGAAGAAGGTCTCACCGCCGTCGGTGCAGTCGCCGCTGCCGCCGGAGGTGAGCCCGATCGCGTCACTCCCGGAGAACAGCGAGCCGCCGCTGTCACCGGGCTCGGCGCACACATCGGTCTGGATGAGACCGCTGACCGTGCCCTCCTGGTAGTTCACGGTGGCGTCCAGGCCGGTCACCTTGCCGTCGTGCACCTGGGTGGTCGAGCCGCTGCGGCTCACGCTCATGCCCACGGTGGCATCGGCCGCACCGGTGATCTCCTGGGCGGATCCGTCGTAGAGGTCGACCTCGCTCGGGTGGTCGACCTCCCCGGTGTACTTCACCAGACCGAAGTCGTCGCCCGGGAAGTGGGACTCCTCGTTCTCGCCGATCACGGTGCCGGACGAGTCCGACCAGCTGGAGATGGCCTCGGTGCAGTGCCCGGCGGTCAGGAAGTACGGCTGCCCGTCCTTGACCACGTTGAAGCCGAGCGAGCAGCGCCCGCCCGAGCCGCTGATGGCGTCGCCGCCCGCGATGAGGGGCTTGAACTCCCCCTTCGAACGCTGGAGTTCGGCAGTGCCGCCGAGCCCGTCGACCACCTTGGCCAGCTTGGTCAACGCGGCCTTCGAGACGGTCCGGTCGGCGGTGACGACGACCTTGTTGCCGACCGGGTCGAGGGCCCATGAGGTACCGGCGATGGTCGCGTCCCGCTTCAGCGTCGCGCGGGCGCCGTCGAGTTCGGCGAGGGAGTTGGCGACGATTCTGGCCTTGGCGCCGGCCGCCTCGACGGCCCGGGCCGCACTCTCGTCGAGCACGTTGACCACGAGATGCCTGGACTTCGCGTCGTAGTAGCTGCCCGCGTTGTCGCCGCCGAGCTCATGCACGAGCGTGGAGGCGAGCTTTCCGGCCGCCGGGGCCGACAGGAGCGAAGGCGCGGCGGTCTCCGCCGACTCGCTGGCGTTCGCAGTCTGGAAGGAAAGACCCGCGGTGACCAGTGCGGCGATTCCCGCACCCGCCACGGCGGCCCGCCGCCTGGGTATGCGTCGGTGGTTCAACTCACGTCCTCCTGTGGGGGGATGGCCCAAAGAGGTGTGGGGACCTCGCGGGCCGGAAGGCTGGTTGACGGGCGCCTACTATTCCGAGGTTCATGGGGAGCACACAAGACCGACTTCAGGTCGCGCGTACGGCGGCCCCACACGCCCCCTCCGTTTTGACCGTGCACTGTCATCGCAGTTAGATTCGTGCCGCAAACACCACATGCGCGTAACTGTTCGGCGGACAGCAGCCCTCAGACCTGGCCGGAATTCGACCCTCCCGGGGCCCGGGGCAGTTGTTGCCGCGCCTTTTCCAGGAAGCGGAGCAGCAAAAGGGAGCCCCCGCACGCCGGTTGCGCGCGGGGGCCGCTGACGCGAGAGTCTTTGTAGGGGCGGACGTCAGTAGACGTGGACCCCGTAGGCGCTCAGGGCCTCGGTGACCGGTTGGAAGAAGGTCGTGCCACCGAAGGAGCAGTCGCCGCTGCCGCCGGAGGTCAGACCGTAGGCGATGCCGCTGTTGGAGTACAGCGGGCCGCCGGAGTCACCGGGCTCGGCGCAGACCGTGGTCTGGATGAGCCCGTAGACGACTTCCCCGCCGCCGTAGTTGACCGTCGCGTTGAGCGCGGTGACCCGGCCGCTGTGGATGCCCGTGGTGGAGCCGCGACGGTAGACCGTGGTACCGACGGAGGGCGTGGCCGCGCTGGTGATGTCCACGCTGCCGACGGTGCCCGACTTCGTCACCGAGTCGTTGGTGTAGTGCACGATGCCGTAGTCGTTGCCCGGGAAGGACGAGCCGGTCGTGCTGCCGAGCGTGGTGGAGCGCCCCGAGTCCGACCACCAGGTGCCCGCGCCGTCGGTGCAGTGACCGGCGGTCAGGAAGTAGGAATTGCCGCTGTTGTCCTCGACATTGAAGCCCAGCGAGCAGCGCCAGCCACTCGCATAGACGGCATCGCCGCCGGAGATCAGCTTGTTGAACTCGCCCGGGGTGCGCTCGATGGTCAGGGCACCCGAGGCGGCACCCGCCTGCTCCTTGATCTTGGCGATCTCGGACTGGGAGACGGTGCTGTCGACGGTGACGACGACACGGTTGGTCGTGCTGTCGACCGCCCAGGCCGTGCCGGGTATGTCGGCCTTGAGGACGGAGTCGCTCGCCTCGGTGAGCCGGTCGGCGCTGAACGTCCGGACGTCGCTTGCGTCGGCGGTGGGGGCGGCGAACGCTGCTGCGGCGACGAAGCCGGAGGCCAGGGCGATCAGCCGGGTCCGTCTCGCGATACCGCTGCGCGGGGTGGTGCGCTTGATCCTCACGTTTCGTTCCCTCCTGGGGAAGTCGGGGGCCCGCGTGGGGTCGGGGGCCCGTGAGGCGCAGTCAGGAGCACGAGCGACCGGATGCATGAACGCCATGCCCCTGACAAGCACTGGTGGAAATATCCGGCGAAGGGGCGGTAGGCACAAGAGTGTCTTTCAGCCTTCAACTTTTGAACGAGCTTTGCGCGTTGTTGGCCCGGTCCTGTCCGCACCGCCTCGTCTGGGCCCGGGTCCCGCTGTAATCGGGCCGGACTCCGCTCCCCTCCAAGCCAGCTCCGCTCCCCTCCCCTCCGCTCCCCTCCAGGCAGGCTTCCTCCCCTTCAGGCCGGCTTCCGCTCCCCCGCCTCGATGGCGACGCCCAGCGTGTTCCCCGGCGGTGGGAAGGGGCATATGAAGTGGTCGGCGAAGGCGCACGGCGGCAGTTGGGCGCGGTTGAAGTCGACCGTCGTACGGCCTTCGGCGTCGGGCGCAGCCGGGTACAGGAAGCGGAACCGGAAGCTGCCGTCCCCGCTGCCGGCGTCGGCGAACACCGCCCACAGCCGCCCGTCGGCCTGCCGCGCGACCTGGAGGGTCCGCTCCTGGCCGGCCAGGGTGAAGGCGAGTTCGCCGGCGAGGCCGAGGCCGCGTTCGACCCCGTCGGCGGCGCGGACCCGCACGGTCCGGGCCGTCTCGTAGGGGGTGAAGCGGCCGGGCACCGACCAGCGGGGATCGTACGGGGTGGCGTCGATACCCCGGAAGGCACGGCGGGTCGCGGCGTCCGGGTCGTAGTCCCGCACGCCCCAGATCCCCTCGCGGACCAGCACCACGAGTCGGCGCTCGCCGAGTGTGACGCGGGCCGCCGGTTCGGCGTCGGCGCCGAGCCGGGCCGCACCGGCGAACGGCCGCCCGTCCAGGGCCAGTCCGTCGGCCTCCGTGGCGGTGAGCACGACTCCGTCGCCGTCCGCCACCCACTTCCCGGGGATGTCCGGCAGTCGCCCCTCCGGGTGGTCCTCGATCCAGTGCGTGCCGACCAGCGCGAGCGGCCCGTAGGGGGCCGACACCGTCTCCGCGCGCCGCTCGTGCCAGCGCTTCCACTCGTCGTTCGGGTCCGTCGTCGTGGATGCCGTCGTGGGCGCCGTCGTGGGTGTCGTGGGTGTCGTGGGTGTCGTGGGTGTCGTCATGGATGTCGTCAGTCCTTCCGTGCCGGGGCCGAAAGCCCCAGATGTGAGCGCAGCGTGGCGCCCCGGTATTCCGTGCGGAACGCGCCGCGCTCCTGGAGCAGCGGCACCACCCGGTCCACGAACTCGTCGAGCCCGCCGGGGCCGCCGGGGCCGGTATGCGGTACGAGGACGAAGCCGTCCGCGGCGTCCTGCCGTACGAACGCGTCGAGTTCGGCGGCGACCGCCTCCGGGGTGCCGACGAAGCACGGGCGTTCGCCCGACTCGATCACGGCCCGCGCACGAGTGGCGGTCCGCGCATCGATACCGGTCCGCGCATCGATACCGGTCCGCCCGTCGATACCGGTCCGCGTGTCGGTACCGATCGGCGGTGGCACCCGTAGCCCGGTGCCGGTGAGCGAGGCGGCCTTGTCCTGGGCCTCGGCCGCGGTGTCGCCGAGGACGATGCCGACACCGGGCATGACCTTCAGGTCGTCCGGTGCCCGGCCGTACTTCTCCAGGCGGCGCTTCACATCCGCGTAGAAGGCGCGGCCCGCCGCCAGCGGGCCGAGACGGGCCACGGGTCCCGACGGCGGCCGGACTCCGAACCCCCGGCCGCAGCAGACGACGTCGGCCGTGGCCGCGGCCAGCTCCCGACCCTCGTCCGAGTCGCCCGCCTGGATCAGCACCGGGTGTCCCTGCGGCGAGCGCGGCACGGTGAACTCGCCCGCGATGTCGAAGTGCCGCCCCCGGTGCGCGACCGGCCCGGCCACCCCCTCCGTGGTCCAGGAGTCCCACAACTCCCGTGCGGCGGCGGCGAATTCGGCGGCGCGTGGATACCGGTCGGCGCGGTCGAGACCGGTGCCGCGGCGGAAGTTTTCGGCGGTGGCGGCGTGCCCGGAGGTCACCATGTGCCAGGCCGCCCGGCCGCCGCTGAGGTGGTCCAGCGTGGCCAGCCGCCGGGCGAGTTCGTACGGTTCGTGGAAGGCCGCGTCGACCGTGGCGGCGAGCCCCAGCCGCTCGGTCACCGCGGCGAGGGCGCTGAGCACGGTGACCGGCTCGGGCCCCACCGCGTATGCGTCGGGGGCGCGGCCCTCGTGCTCGTGCGGGAGGTGCCCGTCGGCGAGGAGGAGGAAGTCGAACAGCCCGCGTTCGGCGGTGCGGGCGAAACGCTCGTACGAGGAGAATGCGAGCCGCGGGCTCGCCTCCGGCTCGGCCGGGCCGATCGGGCCACCGCCGTCCGGGGCGGGCCCGTCCGCGCGAAGCCCGGAGCGGGGCTCGGAGCAAGACCCGGAGCAGGGCAGCGCGGCGAGGTGCATCCGTTTCCGGGCGGGCCCGTGGCCGGTCATGCCCCGCCCCCGGCCGCCGCGTACCGGCCCGCGGGCCGGGGCAGGCCCAGGTGCTCCCGCAGCGTGCTGCCCGGGTAGAAGGTGCGGAACAGACCGCGGTGCTGGAGCAGCACCACGGTGCCGTTGACCAGCCGCTCCAGATCGCGGCGCGGCTCGGCGGGGACCAGGTGGAAGCCGTCCACGGCCCCCTCCCTGTGCCAGGCGGCGATCAGTTCGGCCAGGTCGACGGGACCCCCGCGGTACAGCGGCGGCCCCGGTGTGCCGCGCCGGGTCCCGCCGCGTCGCCCGAGCCCGCGCCCCCGGCCGGGCGGCGGGGACCCCCAGCCGGGCTCCGCCGTGGCCTCGCCGCCGCCGAGGTCGACGACGAGGCTCGCCAGGACCCGCAGCGTCTGCGGGTCCCGTCCGAACCGGGCCGCGGCCGACCGGAGTTCCTCGCCCACGGCCGCCGCCTCGGCGCGGCCCGACGCGCGGACCAGCGCCACGTCGGCGTACCGGGCCGCCGTGGGCCGGGCGGGCCCCTCGGTGGCGTCGACCACGCGCACGGGGTGCCCCTGGGGCGGGCGCGGCGCGGTCGAGGGACCCCGGACCGAGAAGGTGGAGCCCGTGAAGTCGACGGGGTACCGCCTGCCCGGGGCGCCGCGGCGGCCGGTCGCCGGGTCCCGCGGCCCGGTGTCCTCCGTCCAGCTGTCCCACAACCGCGCGGCCACGTCGGCGACTTCACCGGCCTCCCGCCACAGGTCGGCGGCGGACGCGGCCGGGCGACGGCCGACGAGGCGCGCCTCGCTCTCGGTGGCCGAGACGTCGAGCCGCCAGCCGGCCCGGCCCCGGCTGACCCAGTCGAGGGTGGCGACGGCCGCCTGGACGTGGAAGGGCTCGGTGTGCGTGGTGGTCACCGTGGGCACCAGTCCGATGCGCCGGGTCTCCGGCGCCACCCGGGCGAGGACGGCGAGCGCGTCGGGCCCGGGGCGCGCGAAGCCGTCCCCGAGCGTCACGAAGTCCAGCACGCCGCGCTCGGCGAGCCGTGCCGGTTCGGTGTACGCGGCGGCGTCGTGGGCCCCCGGCTGGTCGACGGCGGCGGCCAGGTGCAGCAGCCCCCGGCCGGACGATGGGGTCATGGCAGGAAGACCTTTCTGTGCCGGCCCGGCGGGCCTCCGGCGCCTTGGAACGGACAGTCCGCGTCCGCTCGTGCCGCGGGGCGTCCGGCACCTCGGCGGGCGGGCCCGCCGGGCGACGCGGCCCCGGTGCGCACGGTGGGGTCGATGCCCTTGAGGACATCGGGCCGGCCGAAGCTCTTGTGCACGGACCTGATGTCGGCCATGCCGCTCATCGCATGGATCCCTTGGTGACGGTGGGGCGGACGGGGTGGCTTCGAGGCTTACTTCGTGGCTTACGCGGCGGCGCGACCTGCCGTCTCCCGCAGCAGGAGGAGGGCCGCGCGGGCGGTGGCGTCGTTCTGCCGGAACGCCGGTCCGCCGGTGCGCGGCCGGGTGAAGGCGCCGGGGGTGCGGCCGTCGGTGAAGGGCCCGAGCGCGAACCGGCGGGGATGCGGCCGGCCGGCCCCGTCGAGGATCCGCCCGTCGGCAGGGTCCACCCGCAGCAGCCCGTCGGGGCTCTCGGCGGCGCCGTCGGCGTGCAGTGCGCGCAGCAGGCCGTCGCGGGCGCGCCCGACGGTGGGTTCGGGCAGCCGGGCCTCCACCAGGGCGCGCGCCTCGACACGGAAGCCGGGCACGGTGGCGGAGGCGGCCCGGAACACCCCGTCCTCTGCGGTCACGGTCATATCGGCGCCGACGAACCTGACCACGCCCGCCCGGGACAGCGCGAGCAGTTGCCGCAGCCGGGGTCCGGGCGGCCCGGAGGCGATATAGCTGAAGAAGCCGTGCCACCAGGGGCCGACGTCGCCGAGCCGGATCAGTTGCCCGTAGACGGACAGCAGCGCGAGGAATACCGCCATGTCCGGGCTGTGCCGCGGGTTGTGACGGCGGCTCAGATCGGCCTCGACATAGGCGCGCAGCCCGTCCTGGAACTCCTCGTGCGAGACGTGGCGCACCCCGTCGAGGGGGCGGTCGAGCGCGGCGAGGTCGAGCCGGTCGGCGGGGTCGGGTACGGCGGCGGCGACCAGCGCGCGGATCTCGTCGGCGGTCCGGGCGGCCGCGTATCTCTCCTCGAAGTCGGCCCGGGCGACGGCCGTCCGCTCGGGATGGGCGGTGAACAGCCGGTGGTAGTGGGCGAAGCCCAGTTCCTTCTCCACCAGCGGCCACACGTCCCGCCGGAAGTCGAAGCCCTCCGGCCGGGCGAGCAGCGCGTCGACCTCGGCGGGCCCGAAGAAGCGGGGCAGCGGGGGGCGTTCACCGGTCCAGTCGTAGCCGATCTTCGAGTGGTAGGGCACTCCGCGCCGGGAGCCGACGTACAGCACCGGTTCGCGCCCCGACGGTATGTAGGTATCGCCCTCGTACCGTCCGCCGCGGCCCTCGGTGAGCAGCACCATCAGGTCGACGAAGGCCAGGCCGAAGCCCCGGACCAGGACGGGTTCGCCGGCCCCGAGCGGGGACAGGTCGGTGTCGGCGGTGAAGTCGGGCGGCAGATGGAGCAGCCCATGGGTGCCCGCGTACGCCGCCAACTCGGCCTGTTCCTCGGTGAGTTCGGCATCCAGGTGACCGAGGGCGAGGACCACGGCGTCGGCGATGAGCGGGCGCGGGCGGCCCTTGAGCCACACCTGCTGGCGCCCGTCGCGCGGGCCGCTGACCCGCAGGGCGCGCCAGGGGTGGTGGTGGACGACGACATCCGCGGGCAGGTCGGCGACGGCCCGGTCGTACACCCAGCGCAGATACCGGCCCTGGAGCTGCCGGTCGGCGAAGGTCCGGCCGTCGAGCCCCGCCCATTCGTGCAAGGTGGGGCCCTGACGCACCGGGCCTGCCATGCGCACCGTCTCGTCGGTGAACATGGTGACGTCCTCGGCGTGCGAGTTCATCCACAGCAGCGGGGACTGCGCCGCGCGCCAGATGCGTCCGGCGCCCGGCGGGCAGGGGTCGACGAGATGGATGTCGAGGCCCGGACCGGCGTACAGCTCGGGCGCGTTGGCGGCGATGCGCTCCAGCAGCCCGGTCCCCCGCGGACCGGCCCCGACGATCACCAACTGGCGCCTCATCGGCGGGCCTCCGCACCACGCGCGTAGTGCCGCTCCCTGTCATGCGGGCCGAGGCCGAGCGCCTGGGCGGCCATGTACAGGGTCGGTCCGATGATCGCGACGGCGACCGGGCCGAGCAGGACGGGAACGGCTACGGAGACGGCGGCCGTCCGCTGCCCGAGTCGGCGTCGCGGCACGATCCGCGGGGTGTCCGGGTGCTCGGGGGGCTCCGGCGCCGCGGGGACTTTGGCGAGGGTGTCCGATGACATGCGAAGGCTCCGTGACATAGGTGGGACACGGTGCGCGTCTTCACACGGAGCGCCTCGCGGCGCCTACGGCCGAGCCCCTCAGCAGGGCCGTCCGCCGAGAGTACGTGGGCGTTTCCCCTCGCTGTCAAGGGTGTCCATACTGTGAGCGGTACGTCTCAAGTCGGTTGACGCGGAACCGGAGACCTGTTCCACTTGGCGCATGTATCCACAGCAGTGGCTGGTCACCCGCTCCCACATCGACTTCGGTCGCGTGTGGTCCTGTTCCTGTTGAGCTGACCCCCTGCTACCCGCCCGCCGACGGGCATCCCGCGCGTTCTCTCCTGCGTTCCGCGCCGTCTTCCACCTGTGCTTTCCACTTCCGCCTTTCTGCTGCCGCCTTCACACGCGCTCCCCTCCCCTCACGCCCCGCACCCTTCCGTTCGCAGGAGACCGCCGCCCGATACGCACACCCCTGCGCAGCACCCGGCATTCCCCTTTTCGCGCCGTTCATCACGGTCGTCGCGACCGCACTGCCACCCGCGGGTACGACCCGGCCCACCGTCGCGGTGGGCATCGGCGGCACCCCGCCCGGCACCACCTGTCCGGCCGCGACGGCAAGACCCCGACCGGCAACTTCGGCGTGACCGATGTGGGGCACGGCGGGCACGGCAGTCCCGGTGATCGCCAAGTCGCCGATCTCCCGCCGGAGTTGAAGGACTAGCAGTCGCAGCCGCAGTCGCAGCAGTCACAGCCATCACAACTACAGCAGTCCCCACAGCAGTCGCCACAGCCACTGCAATCGCAGTCGCCCTTGGTGCACAGCCCCTCCCGCCGCTGCCGCGACCACGGCCCTTCGAACTCGTCGGCGCAGCACACCTTGCAGGTGCAGAACAGCCCGAGGGCAGCCGCGCACCCGGCCCACATACCCGGCCGGTCCCGGCGTGGCGGCTCGCCGCCGGAGGGGTCGCCGGGCGAGCCGTAGGGGCCGCCCGGCGTCCGCGGTGCCTGCGGGGGCCGCGGTGCCTGCGGGGGCCCGAAGGCGGTCTCGGGCGGGTGCTCGCAGGAGGTCGTCCCGAACGCCCGGTCCACCGAGCGCCGCAGCTCGTGCGCGAGCAGCAGATGTGCCAGCCCGCCGTCGGCGAACTCCACCTCGCGCAGCGCGAGCCGGATGCCGTGCAGCGCGTCGTCCGCGAGCCGCCGGGCCTCGGCGAGCGGGGTGCCGGTGGCGGTGAGCGGGTTCCAGGCACCCGACGCGGCATCGGCCGCCCGGTCCTCGACGGCGTCCAGCAGATGCGCTAGCCGCCCGAAGAGCCGGCCGGCCTCGGCGAGCGGCGCGGTGTTCGCCGGCCGGCCGGCCGACACGGCGGTGTGCGCGAAGGCGGCGGCGGTCGCGGTCTCGGTCGGTTCGGTGACGGTCAGGATCGGCGTGCCCGGTCCTGCCAGGGCCTCGATGCCGACCTGCCGGTCGACGGCGTCGACGAGGAGGGCGGTGTCGAAGCCGACCAGTGATCCGCCGCGGGCGCCCGCCCGACCCCAGTGCGCGGCGACCCGGCGCGCGGCGAGCGCCACCGGACGGTGCGCCAGCAGCCCGTCCCCGTCGGCGACATGGTCGCGCAGCTTGGTCGAGGCGAGCACCAGCGAGACGGCCGCCGCGAGCCGTGCGCCCTCACCCTGCGCGACGGAGGCGGTACGCATACCGCGCAGCGGGCAGGGCCCCGCCGTGCGCCGCCGCGCCCCCGCCCGGCCGGTCTGAGCCTCCGTCAGGACCGAGAGCAGCAGCCCGTCGTAGTTCGTCACGATCCGGGCGAACTGTCCGTGATCGCCGCGCAGCGCAAGACACAGCCCGCACAAGTGCGCCAGCCACTGGGCCCCGAGGCCCGGGCCGAGCCGGTGCGGGCAGGGCCGTACTATTCCGAACACGACGTTCCCCCGTACGCTGATACGACGTTGAGCCGCGGCATCGTATCGGCCGACTGTCATCCCGGACCGGCCGCTCCGCTCACCCGGACGCACCATCTCTCACCCATACGCCGCGAAGAATCATATTTCACTCACAGTCAGCAGCCGTACGTGGCAGGACCCTTGGGGGGACCGGGCTCTCGACGTATTCGTTGTGCACCAGTAGCGTCACAAACCCCCAGCGCGGCGTCTAACCACTTGGCGCGCCATCCGCATCATGGACGACCATAGGGATGCGGAAGCAAGAAGGACCGCTGTGAGAGGAGGCGTCCATGGGATCGGTACGCAAGGCGAGTGCCTGGCTTGGCCTCGTCGACGACAACGATGACGAGCGCTACTACGACGACGACTACTCCGAAGGGACCGAGCAGCCCGGGGATGCCTGGGTCACCGACCCGCGGGTCAAGGTGGCCTCGGACGCCGCCGAGGAGAAGGACCGCCGGATCGGCACGGTCACCCCGGACAGCTTCCGGGACGCCCGCGCCATCGGCGAGCTGTTCCGCGAGGGTGTCCCGGTCATCATGAACCTCACGGCCATGGAGGCCGCCGATGCCAAGCGGGTCGTCGACTTCGCGGCCGGGCTCATCTTCGGCCTGCGCGGCTCCATCGACCGCGTGTCCCACCGCGTCTTCCTGCTCACCCCCGCCGACACGGAGATCATCAGCGGCGAGCCGTCCGCGCACCGTTCGGACGGCTTCTTCAACCAGAGCTGAGGCGGGGCCGCTCACCGGCCCCGCCGCGGCCCCTCGCCGGGTCAGCGGAAGGCGTCGAGTCCGGTGAGCGCCTTGCCCAGCACGAGCTGGTGCATCTCGACGGTGCCCTCGTAGGTGAGCACCGATTCGAGGTTGGTCGCATGCCGCATCACGGGGTATTCGAGGGAGATCCCGTTGGCGCCGAGGACGGTCCGCGCCGTGCGGCAGATCTCGATCGCCTCCCGTACGTTGTTGAGCTTGCCGAAGCTGACCTGTTCGGGGCGCAGCCGGCCGGCGTCCATACGCCGCCCCAGATGGTGGGCGAGCAGCATCCCCTTGTGCAGTTCCACCGCCATGTCGGCGAGTTTGGCCTGGGTGAGCTGGAAGCCCCCGATCGGCCGCCCGAACTGCTCCCGTGACGTCGCGTAGTCGACGGCGGCCTCGAAACAGCTGCGGGCCGCGCCCATGGCACCCCAGACGATGCCGTACCGGGCGTGCGAGAGACAGCTCAGCGGGCCGCGCAGGCCGACGGCCCCGGGGAGTGCGGCGTCGGCGGGCAGCCGTACGTCGTCCAGCAGCAGCTCGCTGGTGACGCTGGCCCGCAGCGACCACTTGTGTCTGATCTCCGGTGCGGCGAAGCCGGGGGTGTCGGTCGGCACGGCGAAGCCGCGGATGCCGTCGTCGGTCTGCGCCCATACGACGGCGACGCCCGCGACGGAGCCGTTGGTGATCCACATCTTGCGGCCGCTCAGCACCCAGTCGCCGCCGTCGCGCTTGGCGTGGGCGCGCATCGAGGCGGGGTCGGAGCCGTGGTCGGGCTCGGTGAGCCCGAAGCAGCCGATGACCTCGCCGGAGGCCATGCGGGGCAGCCAGTGCCGCTTCTGTTCCTCGCTGCCGAAACGGTGGATGGCGTACATGGCGAGGGAGCCCTGCACGGAGACGAGCGAGCGGATACCGGAGTCGGCGGCCTCCAGTTCGAGACAGGCGAGGCCGTACTGCACTGCGGAGGCGCCGGCGCAGCCGTAGCCGGTGAGGGACATGCCGAGGGCGCCGAGGGAGCCGAGTTCGCGGGTGAGTTCCCGGATGACGGGGAGTTCACCGCGCTCGTACCAGTCGGCGACGAACGGCAGGACGCGGTCCGCGGCCCAGCTCCGTACGGTGTCGCGGACGGCCAGGTCCTCCGGGTCCAGCAGGTCGTCGAGGCCGAGCGGGTCGGCCGGGTCGAACGGGGGCAACATCGAGGACGCGGACATGGATCACCCTCCGAGACACAGAACCAGGCGCTCCGCGGGACGAGCCGCGAGGCGCCGTCGGTCGGCCGCGGCGGCATCGTGGCCGATCGCTCCCCCGAGTTCTCGGCTCCGCTCGAACAGGGGGGACCCCCATCGCGGCGGAACCGCATGTTCGATACCGCCCCGCGCCGCTTCGGGGCGCTGCCGAACCACAGTGGACTTCGCTCGACCCGCTGAGCACCGCCAGTCACATTTCCGCCCCGACGCTACGGCGCACCGCGCCCGGCGTCCACCCCGCCTCCCACCGGCCCGGCCGCGCGCCGTCACGCCGAAACGCGCGCCGTCACGCCGAAACGTGGGCCGGCTCGGCTCCCCGGGGCGCGGGCAGGTCCACCGGCGCCGGCTCGCACTGCATCGCCCGGGGCAGCCGCAGCGCCATCGCCGCGCCGAGCAGCAGCAGCCCCGCGCTCACCAGCAACGTCACATGCAGTCCGTGCACGAAGGAGTCCTTGGCCGCCCGGCGCAGGGCGGCTCCGGCCGGTCCGCCGAGCCGCCCCGCCACCTCGTACGCCTCCCCGAGCGAATGCCCGGCCGCCGCGGAGGCCGGCTCCGGCACCCCGGGCACAGCGGCGAGGCCGGGTGCGTACGCCGCGTTCATCACGCTGCCGAGCAGCGCGATCCCGATCCCGGCACCCAGCTGGTAGGAGGTCTCGCCGATCGCCGCGGCCCCGCCCACCTGCCGGGCCGGCGCCTCGCTCAGCATCGACTCGTACGCGCCGAAGAGGGTGGTCTCCAGACCGAAGCCCAGAAGGACGAAGCCGGACAGCAGCAGCCCGGTGTCGTCGTGGCCGCCCATCGCGGTCAGCGTCAGCACGGCCACCGCGGTGAGACAGAAGCCGAAGCACACCATCCGCCGCGGCCCGAGGCGGCGCAGCAGCCGCGCCCCGGCCAGCCCGGCGGCCATCGCCGCGATGGTCAGCGGCAGCAGCCGCAGGCCCGTCTGGAGCGGCGACAGCCCCAGCACCAGTTGCAGATACTGGGCGGCGATCAGCTCAAGGCCCACCAGCGCGAGCATGGCCAGCACGATGCAGCCCACCGCGGTGCTGAACGCGGGCCGCGCGAACATGCGCAGATCCACCAGTGGATGCGGGCGCCGCCGCTGCCGGCGTGCGAACGACACCAGCAGCAGCGCGCCCACGAGCGGCGGCACCAGCGTGTACGGGCTCGCCACCGGTTCCCCGCCGCCGAGCCGCTTCACGCCGAGCACCAGCCCGAACAGCCCGGCCGCCGCGGTCAGTGCGCCGACCACGTCCCAGGGTCCGTCGCGCTCCCCTCTCGACTCGGGCAGCAGCAGTCGCCCGACGGGCAGGCTGACCAGCATCAGCGGGATGTTGACGAGGAACACCGAGCCCCACCAGAAGTGCTCCAGGAGGAAGCCGCCGAGCAGCGGGCCGACCGCGGCGCCCACCGCGGCCACCGCGCTCCAGACGCCGATGGCCAGGGCGCGCTCGCGCCGGTCGGGGAAGACCTGGCGGAGGATCGACAGCGTCGCCGGCATGATCATGGCGCCGCCGACCCCGAGCAGCGCCCGCGCCAGGATCAGCACCTCGGCACTGGACGCGGCGGCGGCCAGCGCGGAGGCGACGCCGAACAGGGCGTAGCCGAGCAGCAGGATCCGTCTGCGGCCCACCCGGTCGCCGAGCGTGCCGAACAGGATCAGCAGCGAGGCGCAGACGAGCGGATAGACGTCGACGATCCAGAGCAGTTCTACGGCGCCGGGTCTGAGGTCCTCGGTGACGGCGGGCACCGCCACGTGCAGCACGGTCGCGTCGAGGGCGACTAGCAGCAGGCTGACACAGAGGACGACGAGGACGACCCAGCGGTTGGCACCGGCCCCGGCCGCCCGACGGCGCGGTCCGGCGGCGGCCGTGGTCGTCCCGGACATGTACGTACCTCCCAGAAGTTCCCTCGCGTGCGGCGGACCTCGGCGGGGTGGGGACGCCCCGTCGTACGGCCGGAGCGGAGCGGGGTCTTCGGCGGCGACCGATACGCGCGCGAGTGACACGTCAGCGTACGCGAGTTCCCCGCGGTGGTACGTGGCGGACCTCTCACAGCCCACACCAACCTGTGTGGCGTACACCACTCTCCACATCCTTGACCGCGTCCCGGCCGCCGCCCGTGCGGTTCCACGGCCGGTCGATAATCGAGCCCGTGACCGATCTTGAGACGCGCGCGGCACCGACTCGCGCCACACCGCTGCGCCGGGCGGGCCCGGCCCTGCTCGGGTACGCCGCCGTCCGCACCCTGGGCCTGATCGTGCTGGCGGTGTGGAGCGCGGCGCGCGGCGAGAGCGCCCACACGCTGCTGACCGCCCGCTGGGACGCGCTGTGGTACACGCGGGTGGCCGAGCTGGGCTACGGCTACGAGGTGCGGCTGCCGAACGGCGACGTCCACTCCAATCTCGCCTTCTTTCCGCTGCTGCCCTGGCTGGAGCGGCTGCTGCACACGCTCTCCCCTTTGTCGTACGCGGACGCGGGACTCGTCGTCGCCCTGCTCGCCTCGCTCGCCGCGGCCTGGGGGATCTTCGCGGTGGCCGATCTTGTGTACGGCCGCCGGGCGGGGGTGTGCGCCGTCCTGCTGTGGGCCGTGCTGCCCGTCGGGATCATGCAGTCGATGGCGTACAGCGAGTCGCTGTTCACGGCGCTCGCCGCCTGGTCGCTGTACGCGGTGCTGACCGGGCGCTGGGTGAGTGCCGGGATGCTCGCCGCGCTGGCCGGGCTGACCCGGCCGGTGGGGCTCGCCGTGGTCGCGGCGGTGTGGGCGGCGGCCATTGCGCCGTTCGTGCGGGGTCGGCGCACCACGACCTCGGACGGCGCGCGCAACGGCGGATGCGCTCCCGCTGCCGTAAGCGCCGCCCACGCCCGGCGCGTTCGGACCTCGGCGGGCGCGCGTGACGCAACACACGCCCCTTCCGTCGCTCTGGGCGCATCTCTGCGGTGGCGCGCCCTCGGCATGCTGATCGCTCCCCTCGGGGCGGCCGGCTATGTCCTGTGGGTGGGCCATCGCACCGGCAGGGGCCCGCTCGGCTATCTCGATGTGCAGGCGGGTTGGCGCAACGGCTTCGACGGCGGATACGCCTTCGCCCGTTTCATCGCCGACAAGTTCACCTCAATTCCCTCGGTTCTCGCCGGACTTGCGCTGATCATCGGGGTCGCCCTGCTGCTCCGGCTGTACGCGGCCGGGATACGGCAGGGCCAGCCGCTCTCCCTGCTGGTGTACACCGGCGTCGTCACCGCGCTCGCCCTGTGCGCGTCAAGTTACTTCGGCTCCAAGCCGCGTCTGCTGCTGCCCGCCTTCCCGCTGCTGCTGCCGCTCGCCCGGTCCCTGGCCCGGCTGCCCACATCCCGGTCGGCGCAGGTCACAGCCGGTGTCGCGGTGGCGTCGGCGGTCTACGGCGCGTTCTGGCTGAACGGTTCCGGTCCGCCGTGACCGCCCCCGGCCGCCGGGTGAGCGGCAGGCGAATTCCATCCGATGTCCCGGTGAACGAATTCATAAGCGGCATAAAACGAACACCCGGCATGATCAAAGGAATTGCACGGAGCATCGACCGGGGATTGTGGAATCTTCGGTAATTGGCCGTCAGTTGAGAGGTTTCCCACATCACATCGTCATCACAAAGCCACTGATTCGCCCGGGCACACAGCTCACTCGCTGTAACGTCGATTGGGTGCGTACCGAACGAAACCTCACCCGTCTGGACCGGGTGTTCGCCAGGCTGGACCGTGAGCCGGAACGACCGGCTCACATCGATGTGCCGAAGATGAGCCGGCACCGGGTCGTTCTGTACTCCGCGACCCTGGCTTTCTACCTGGCGATCGTATGGGCCGTGGTGACCACCTCGTGGCTGGTTCGGCTCGACTGGCAGGTCATGTTCTTCCGGCCCTACCAGCAGTGGCCAAAGATCCACGCCTTCCTCGACTACTACGTCGTGCTCGGCCAGCGCGGCCCCACCGCGGTGATGGTCTCGGCCTGGCTGGGCTGGCGCTCCTGGCGGCAGCACACGCTCCGTCCGCTGCTGACCCTCGCCACCTCACTGCTGCTGCTGAACATCACGGTCGGCGCCGCGAAGATCGGCATGGGCCGGCTCGGACCGCACTACGCCACCGTGATCGGCTCGAACGAGATGGGCCTCGGCGGCGATATATTCCCCAGCGGCCACACCGCCAACGCGGTGGTCACCTGGGGAATCCTGGCGTATCTGGCCTCCACCCCGAGGGCCCGCCGCTGGCTGTCCGCGGTGTCGGCGGTGACCTCGCTGGGCGTCGGCCTCACCACCGTCTACCTCGGTACGCACTGGCTGAGCGACGTATTGCTGGGCTGGGCCGCGGGACTGCTGATCCTGCTGGCACTGCCGTGGTTCGAGCCGCTGATCGCCAAGGCCGAGACGGCCCTCTTCGACCTGCGCGACCGCTGGCGGGCCGGCCGCACGGCCCCCATGCCCGCCGTCCCGGTCACGCCCGTGGTGCTCAAGCCGCGCACCACGCCCGCCGACGGGGCGCCCGCGGCCCGCGAGCCGGTCGCCTCGGTCCGCACGCCCCGGGCACCGATCCACCTGGCCCCCGGCCCGCACACCACGCGCTCCGAGCGCACCCCGGTCACCCCGGCGGGCAGCCGCCGCCCGCCGCACGCGGACCGCGTCCCGCGCGGCGGCGCCCCGGCGGCCCGCCCCATCATCGGCGGCTGACGGCAGCACTGCGGCGGGTCCGGTACGCACGACCACCCGCCGCCGCATCGCCTCAGCCCTTCCAGGCGCGCGCCACCCTGCCGTCCCGCACCTCGAAGTTCAGCCGCCCCACCCGGTACTCCATGGTGATGATCGCGCCGGGCGGCAGCGAACGCACGGTCGACCAGCCGCGCTGCCGCGCCAACCGCTCGGCGGCGGCCGCGTCGAGGCCGACATACCCTTCGGGACTGTCCTTGGGCTCCGCGGGCGGAGTCGGAATCGGTGCCATGCGGCCACGCTAGGCCCTGTCCGGCGACCGGGGAAGCCGGAACGGCGGCGGGCACCCCCGTACACCTCTCCGGTCACGCTTCTGTCACAGGATCACGACATACGTCTCGGTCGAACTCCGTCACACGTCCGGGCGGTTCCCTACGCCTTACCGGCGCATTCGAACGAAATTGCCGCGTGTTGCGAAGCCCCTTCGAAAAGCACCAGGGAAAGTTCCGGGAGTGCCGCTCGGGGACGGCCACGGGGATGCATTCCCGCCGAATCCCAGCGGTCCGCAGGAACTGACGTCGCATAGGAAAATCACCGCGCCTACACAGAACCCCCGTATGCCCACCGCCGGGCCCACCGCGGGGCGGGCGGCACGGCCGCGGAAAACCCGGCGCGACAAGCGAAGGGGTGAGCGATGGGGACCGAGACCGCAGCGGCGACGGTACGCCCGGGGCCGGGCCGACGGCGCGGCCGGATGGCCGTGGACTGGCTCACCACCACCGACCACAAGAAGATCGGCCACCTGTATCTGATCACCTCGTTCGGATTCTTCCTCGTCGGCGGGGTGATGGCCCTGCTGATGCGCGCCGAACTCGCCCGCCCCGGGCTGCAGATCGTCGACAACGAGCAGTTCAACCAGTTGTTCACGCTGCACGGCACGATCATGCTGCTGCTGTTCGCGACGCCCAGCTTCGCCGGCTTCGCCAATGAGCTGATGCCGCTGCAGATCGGCGCCCCCGACGTCGCCTTCCCCCGGCTGAACATGCTGTCGTACTGGTTCTTCCTGTTCGGCGGCCTCATCGTGGTCGGCTCGCTGGCGGTGCCGAACGGCCCGGCCGCCTTCGGCTGGTTCGCCTACGCGCCGCTCAACAGCGGCACACACTCCCCCGGCGTCGGACCCGATCTATGGATCATGGGTCTCGCGCTGGCCGGTTTCGGGACGATCCTCGGCGCGGTCAACTTCATCACCACCATCATCGGGATGCGCGCCCCGGGCATGACCATGTTCCGGTTGCCGGTCTTCACCTGGAACACGCTGTTCACGTCGGTCCTGATCCTGATGGCGTTCCCGGTGCTGGCGGCGGCGCTGCTGGTGCTGGAGGCGGACCGGCGGTTCGGCTCCCGGGTGTTCGAGGCGGCGAACGGCGGGGCGCTGCTGTGGCAGCACCTGTTCTGGTTCTTCGGGCATCCCGAGGTGTACATCATCGCGCTGCCGTTCTTCGGGATCATCACGGAGATCATCCCGGTCTTCAGCCGTAAACCGATCTTCGGTTATCTGACCCTGGTCGGCGCGACGATGACGATCACCGGACTGTCCATCGTGGTGTGGGCGCACCACATGTTCGCCACGGGCGCGGTGCTGCTGCCGTTCTTCTCCTTCATGTCGTTCCTGATCGCGGTGCCGACAGGGGTGAAGTTCTTCAACTGGACCGGCACCATGCTGAAGGGTTCGCTGTCCTTCGAGACGCCGATGCTGTGGTCGTGCGGCTTCCTCGCGACGTTTCTGCTCGGCGGGCTGACCGGGGTGATCCTGGCGTCGCCGCCGATGGACTTCCACGTCACGGACTCGTACTTCGTGGTCGCGCACTTCCACTACGTCGTGTTCGGCACCGTCGTCTTCGCGATCTTCGCCGGCTTCTCCTTCTGGTGGCCGAAGTTCACCGGGAAGATGCTCGACGAGCGGCTCGGGAAGATCCACTTCTGGACGCTGTTCGTCGGCTTCCACACCACCTTCCTGGTGCAGCACTGGCTGGGCGCGGAGGGCATGCCGCGCCGCTACGCCGACTACCTCGCCGCCGACGGCTTCACCGCGCTGAACACGGTCTCCTCGATCGGCGCCTTCCTGCTCGGCCTTTCAACGCTGCCGTTCCTCTACAACGTCTGGTGGACCACCCGGTACGGCGAGCGGGTCCAGGCCGACGATCCCTGGGGCTACGGGCGCTCCCTGGAATGGGCGACCTCGTGTCCGCCGCCGC
This sequence comes from Streptomyces sp. NPDC004752, assembly GCF_053601275.1. NCBI lineage: Bacteria > Bacillati > Actinomycetota > Actinomycetes > Kitasatosporales > Streptomycetaceae > Streptomyces > Streptomyces sp. NPDC004752. The sequence continues at coordinate 47,616 of NZ_JBSGBN010000058.1, forward strand.
GGCACAACTTCATCACCCTGCCGCGGATCCGGTCCGAGGCCCCGGCGTTCGACCTGCACCATCCTGAGTACGCGGCCCTGGAGGCCGCCCGCCCCGCGCCGGCGCCCGAGCACATGTGAGCGACCCACACGCCGAGCACGCACGCCCCGCCCGGTGGTGGACCGGGCGGGGCGTGGCCGCGCGATGGCGGGTGCGGCTACAGGGAGAGGCGCTGGCCGGGCACGATCAGGTCGGGGTCCGTGCCGATCACAGCCTTGTTGACGGCGTAGACGCGCTGCCAACTGGTCCCGTGCCGGGCAGCGATGCCGCTGAGTGTGTCACCCTCGCGAACGGTGTAGTCACCGCGGGACGCAGAGCGGGAGGAGCCACGGTCGGCGACATCCCGCTGTCCCGACGGCGCGGAGCGCGCGGACTCCGCGGAAGCGCTCCCCACGGGAGTGCTTCCCGCACCCCGCGACGTGCGGGCCGACGTGCTCGCGTCCGAGCCGTTCGCAGTCCCGGCTCCGGGGGAGCTTGCCGCGGGCGCGGTGCCGGACGCGCCGGCGCGGGCCGAACAGACCGGCCAGGCGCCCCAGCCCTGGGCGCCCTGGACCTTGGTGGCGACGGCGATCTGCTGCGCCCGGGTGGCCCGGTCGGCGGTCGGCGCGTACGCCGTGCCGCCGTAGGCGCGCCAGGTGCCGGCGGAGAACTGGAGCCCGCCGTAGTAGCCGTTGCCGGTGTTGATGTGCCAGTTGCCGCCGCTCTCGCACTGGGCGATGCGGTCCCAAACTCCGCCGTCCGCCGCCGCGGCGCTGTCGGCCGCGGCCAGCACCCCGAGCGGGGCCAGCAGCGCCGCCCCGGCCAGGGCCGCCATCGTCCGCGCCCGGCGGGCACTGTCGCCCCGGGCGCCGTCCGTCCGAACGTCGTTGCGGGTGGTATCGGCACATTCGGTCATGTAATTCCCTCTCCACGAACCCGGGGTCCCCCAAGCCGGGGCGCGACCTCCGCGCAGGGACGCGGGGCGCCGCGCTCCGACCCGTCCGCCCACACCGGTGCCGTGATGGTGCCGACCCGGCGGCGGCGGACGTACCCGAGCGGTGCTCGTTGCACACGGCGGAGGAATCTAGGCAGCCGGGCGCGCCGGTTTCAACCAACTCCTCATCAATCCAGGCCAGTTGCCCGTTACCCCGGGTATCGGCGATTTTAGGACACCCATTTCATTCGCCGATTTCCGGATTTGTCGACCAGTCATCCAGTCGACCTGTGACCCAGTTCACCGCATCAAGTCCCGTTGATCCGCAGGGAGTTGACAAGGAGTGAAGGATTCCGCACCGAGGGTGACGCGGTGCGCTGGATGGTGCGATTCCGTTCTTCCCGGAGCGTGACTCCCGCCACAGGTCGCCCGTTGTCTTCTTCATGAGCCCGGAACCCCGGGGCTCACGGGCCGGGAGCCACCCGGTCGCACCGCACCGCATCCCGAGGGAGCCACCGTGCCGCGCATGCTCGACGTCAGCGACGCCGTACGCGCCGAGATCGGCGACGAAGAAGCCGACCGGCTGCTCGCCGGAGAGAACGCCCCGGGCAGTTACGACTGCACCTCCTGCCGCACCCCGGGCGACTCCGAGCAGGAGCGCACCAGCACCGTCCTGTTCATCGGGGACGAAACCGCCGTCCTCGCCTTCGCCCACGCCGGCTGCCTGCCCTCGCAGGTCGTCCAGGTCACCGAGGAGCAACTGCGCGGGGCGGTCCGCTCCATCAACGGCGACGCCGCCTCCGGCGGCGGCCCGGTGAACGCGGTACCCGAGCAGGCCGTGCTCGGGGTGACCAGCGGGCTCGTCCTGATCGCCGGGGAACTGCACCCGGCGCTCGTCGTGGAGCCGACCGCGCCGATCGCGCGCCCCGGCACGGCCGGGACCGGGGACGACTTCCTGCCGCTGCTCATCGAGCAGGGGTTCATGCCGCTGACCGCGCTGAACGCGGTGCCGCCGGTGCTGCACGGCTGGTCCGTGCTGCTCGCGGTGGGTCAGCTGCACGCCGTCCTGCAGCCGGGCACCAACGGGGGTCAGCCGGTCGCCTGGTGGCAGGCGCACCAGCCGCTGCAGGTGACCGACAGTTGGCGGGCCGCCGCCAACAAGCACCAGCAGGTGCTGATGTTCGCGGCCCCCGTGGGCTCCATCGGACGCCAGCCCCGCGAGGACCTGCTGCGGGACGCGCTGGACAGGGCCGCGGCGGGCGGGAAGCTGGTCGCGGCCACGCTGCCGCTGGCCGGTACCTGACGGCGCCGCACGCCCTCGAAGTGCCCGGCTCCGTCCGCCACCGCGGGTGGTGCGTGGCCCGTCGCGCAGTTCCGCGCGCCCCCGATGCCGCCCGGCCGGGCCGCATCCCGATCGACTCCGGGTCGTTTGGACATACGTGCACGCATACGACGTTTCTCCCCGCCGCCCGTCCTTCTCCCCCGTGCCGTCCGCCAGGGTCGGTCAGGACTCCCTCGGCAGCCCCTCGGCCACCCCCATCTACGACTCTCTCTGCGCTGAGTGGCTCAAGACCTTCCGGGCGCTGCCGGGCGACCGCAGCGGCGAGGAGGACCTGAAGTTCATCGCCTTCGGGATCACCCCGCACACCACCGACGCGCACGACACGACGGGCACGTACGGCACGGGGTCGTACAGCACGGGGTCATACGGCACGGGGTCGTACGGCTCACACGCGTACACCGCCTATAGCGCCGGGGCCCACAGCACCCGCCATGGCACCGGGCAGCAGCAGACGCAGTGGCAGCGGGTCGGGTCGGTGGGGCGGCAGGAGAACGGGATGCATCATGTGCCCGCCGCGCTGCCGCCCGGGCCGCGCCGGGGAGCGTGACCGTACGACAGCGAAGGGGCGGCCCCCACGGGGGCCGCCCCTTCGTCTGTTTCTTCCCACTTCTCCCCGTTGTTCCTTCTCGCGCTATTCCTTGTCCGCGTTACTTCTTCTTCGCGCCGCGCTTCTCACGCACCCGCACCGAGATATGGATCGGCGTCCCCTCGAAACCGAACTCCTCGCGCAGCCGGCGCTCGATGAAGCGCCGGTAGCCCGCCTCGATGAAGCCGGACGCGAACAGGACGAACCGCGGCGGCTTGGTCCCGGCCTGGGTGCCGAACAGGATGCGCGGCTGCTTACCGCCCCGGACCGGGTGCGGGTGGGCCGCGACCAGCTCGCCGAGGAACGCGTTGAGGCGGCCGGTCGGCACGCGCGTCTCCCAGCCCGCCAGGGCCGTCTCGATCGCCGGGACCAACTTCTCCATGTGCCGACCGGTGTGCGCCGAGACATTGACCCGGGGCGCCCAGGCGACCTGGCCCAGCTCGGTCTCGATCTCCCGTTCCAGGTAGTAGCGGCGCTCCTCGTCCAGCGTGTCCCACTTGTTGTAGGCGAGGACCATCGCGCGGCCCGCCTCGACGGCCATCGTGACGATGCGCTGGTCCTGCACGGAGATGCTGTCGGCGGCGTCGATCAGGACGACGGCGACCTCCGCCTTCTCCACCGCCGCTGCGGTGCGCAGCGAGGCATAGTAGTCGGCGCCCTGCTGGAGGTGGACACGCTTGCGGATACCGGCCGTGTCGACGAACTTCCAGGTAGTACCGCCGAGTTCGATCAGCTCGTCGACCGGGTCGCGGGTGGTGCCCGCGAGTTCGTTGACGACGACGCGCTCCTCGCCGGCCACCTTGTTCAGCAGTGACGACTTGCCGACATTCGGGCGGCCGATCAGCGCGATGCGGCGCGGGCCGCCGAGCGCGGTGCCGAAGGTCTGCTCGGGCGCGTCCGGCAGCACCTCCAGGACGGCGTCCAGCATGTCACCGGTGCCTCGGCCGTGCAGCGCGGAGACGGGGTGCGGCTCGCCGAGACCGAGCGACCACAGATAGGTGGCGTCCGCCTCACCGCTCGGGCCGTCGACCTTGTTGGCGCACAGCACGACCGGCTTGCCGGCCTTGCGCAGCAGCCGTACGACCGCCTCGTCGGTGTCGGTCGCGCCGACCTTGGCGTCGACCACGAAGACGACCGCGTCGGCCGCCTCGATCGCGTACTCGGCCTGCGCGGCGACGGAGGCGTCGATGCCGAGGACGTCCTGCTCCCAGCCGCCGGTGTCGACGACCTTGAAGCGGCGGCCCGCCCATTCGGCCTCGTAGGTGACACGGTCGCGGGTGACGCCGGGCTTGTCCTCGACCACCGCCTCACGGCGGCCGATGATCCGGTTCACCAGGGTCGACTTGCCGACATTGGGGCGGCCGACGACGGCGAGCACGGGCAGCGGGCCGTGGCCCGCCGCCTCGATGGCGCCCTCGACGTCCGCGACGTCGAAGCCCTCCTCCGCGGCCAGCTCCATGAACTCCGCGTACTCGACGTCGCCGAGCGCCCCGTGCTCGTACTCGTGCTCGGCCGAGCCGTCGGGCTGGATCCGGTCGTTCATGAAGTCCGTACCTCGTTCATCGTGGTGATCGGTGGAGCCCCGCGCTCACGGAACTCCACTACTCAAAGTGTCGACTACTCAAAGTGTCGACCGGCGCCCGGTGAAGCGCCTGGCTTCTTCCAGGTGCGCGCTCAGCTGCTTCTGGATGCGTTCGGTGGCCTCGTCCAGCGCCTTGCGGGTCCGCCGGCCGCTGCCGCCCGCCGGTCGCCCACCGCCGCCCGTGTCCGGGCTTCGCGCCTCTTCGACAGCCTGGAAGGGGTCGCCGAAGACGACGTCGACGCGGGAGCGCAGCGGGGGCAGCGCCGCGATCAACCGTCCGCGGCGGTCGGTGCTTCCCAGCACGGCCACCGGCACGATCGGCGCCCCGCTGCGGACGGCGAAGTAGGCGAGCCCGGCGCGCAGCGAGGCGAAGTCGCCCTCGCCCCGGGTGCCCTCCGGGAAGATGCCCAGCACGCCGCCGTCCGCCAGCACGCCGAGCGCCCCGATGATCGCCGTCCGGTCGGCGGTGGCACGGTCCACCTTCAGCTGGCCGATGCCGGTCAGGAAGGGGCCGAGCGGGCCGATGAACGCCTCCTTCTTGATCAGGAAGTGCGTCGGCCGGGGCGCCACGCCCATGACCATCGGGCCGTCGATGTTGTGGGAGTGGTTGACGGCGAGGATCACCGGACCGCTCGCGGGCACCTTCCAGGAGCCCAGTACCCGTGGCCGCCACAGCCCGTACATGAGCCCGACGCCGATGCGCCGTCCGATCTCGGCGCCCCGGACCAAGGGGGCCCCGCTCGCGGGTGCTGCGGTCACTTCCCGGCCCGTTTCTCCTCGACGAGGGTCACGACGCACTCGATGACCTGCGCCAGCGTGAGTTCCGTGGTGTCCACCTCGACCGCGTCGTCCGCCTTGGCGAGCGGCGAGGCCGTGCGGCTGGAGTCGGCCGCGTCCCGCTTCAGCAGCGCCTCGCGGGTCGAGTGCACATCGGCGCCCTTCAGCTCGCCGCTGCGCCGGGCGGCCCGTGCCTCCGGGGAGGCGGTGAGGAACACCTTCAGGTCGGCGTCGGGCAGCACGGTCGTACCGATGTCGCGGCCCTCGACCACGATGCCGCGCTCCGCCGAGCCGGCCAGCGAGCGCTGTAGCTCGGTGATCCGGGCGCGCACCTCGGGCACCGCGCTGACGGCGCTGACCTTGGCGGTGACCTCCTGGGTGCGGATCGGTCCGGCCACGTCGACACCGTCCACGACGATCGTGGGGTTGGCGGGGTCGGTGCCGGAGACGATCTCCGGCTTGCCGGCCACGGCGGCGATCGCCGAGGGGTCCTCCAGGTCGATGCCGTTGCTCACCATCCACCAGGTGATGGCCCGGTACTGGGCCCCGGTGTCCAGGTAGCTCAGACCGAGCTGGGCGGCCACGGCCTTCGAGGTGCTCGACTTGCCCGTGCCGGAGGGGCCGTCGATCGCGACGACTACGGGCGGAGCGCTTTCCACGGTGAGGACGCCTTCCTGGTCCAGGGTGCGGGGTGGGGGCGTGGGACCGCCCTGGACAAGGTTACTGGGTGAATGTCACTCGTCCGGCCGCCTACTGCCGGATCGCCCAGCCCCGCTCCCGCAGGGCGGCCGTCAGCACGGGCGCCGCCTTCGGCTCCACCATCAGCTGCACCAGACCCGCCTGCTGACCGGTCGCGTGCTCGATCCGTACGTCCTCGACGTTGACGCCCGCCCGGCCCGCGTCGGCGAAGATACGGGCCAGCTGGCCCGGCTGGTCGTCGATGAGCACGGCGACCGTCTCGTACACGCGCGGGGCGCTGCCGTGCTTGCCGGGCACCCGGACCTGGCCGGCGTTGCCGCGCCGCAGCATGTCCTCGACGCCGGTGGTGCCCTCGCGCCGCTTGGTCTCGTCCGAGGACTGAAGGGCCCGCAGGGCGCGCACGGTCTCGTCGAGGTCGGCGGAGACGTCGGCGAGCAGGTCGGCGACCGGCTCCGGGTTCGCGGACAGGATGTCGATCCACATCCCGGGGTCGGAGGCGGCGATCCGGGTCACGTCCCGGATGCCCTGTCCGCACAGCCGTACGGCGGCCTCCTCGGCGTGCTCCAGGCGGGCGGCCACCATGCTGGAGATCAGATGGGGCATGTGGGAGACCAGGGCGACGGCCCGGTCGTGGGCGTCGGCGTCCATGACGACCGGCACCGCCCGGCAGTGCGAGACCAGTTCCAGGGCGAGGTTCAGCACCTCGGTGTCGGTGTCCCGGGTGGGGGTCAGCACCCAGGGGCGGCCCTCGAACAGGTCGCCCGTCGCCGCCAGGGGGCCGGACCTCTCACGGCCGGACATGGGGTGCGTGCCGATGTACCGGGACAGCACGGTCTCGTCGAGGCCCAGTGCCTCCAGGTCACGGCGCGGTCCGCCCTTGACGCTGGCCACGTCGAGGTAGCCGCGGGCGACACCGCGGCGCATGGCGTCCGCGAGGACGGCGGCCACATGCGCCGGCGGGGCGGCGACGATCGCCAGGTCGACGGGGCCGTCCGGGGCCTCGTCGGTGCCGGCGCCGAGCGCGGCGGCCGTGCGCGCCTGCCCGGGGTCGTGGTCGGTGAGGTGGACGACGACGCCCCGCTGGGACAGGGCGAGCCCGGCGGAGGTGCCGATGAGCCCGGTGCCGATGACGAGTGCGGTCCTCACTGGGCGATGTCCTTGCGCAGGGCGGCGGCCGCGCCGAGGTAGACATGGGCGAGGTCGGCGCGGGGCCGCTCGGACTCGATGTGCGCGAGGACGCGGACCACCCGCGGCATGGCGCCCTCGATGTCCAGCTCCTGGGCGCAGATCAGCGGTACGTCGACGATGCCGAGCTTGCGGGCGGCGGCAGCCGGGAAGTCGCTGTGCAGGTCGGGCGTGGCCGTGAACCAGATGCTGATCAGGTCGTCGGCGGTCAGCCCGTTCCGCTCCAGGAGGGCGGTGAGCAAAGCCCCGACCCGCTCGTCCATGTGGCCGGCCTCGTCCCGTTCCAGCTGGACGGCCCCCCGGACCGCTCGTACCGCCACGGCGCTGCTCCTTGCTGAGATGAGGTGCCCATCGGCTCTTCGACCGTCCAGCCTAGTCAGCCGCCGCCCGCCGGGTGCTCGCCGCCCGCCCGCTGAGACGGGCTATCGGCTCGGCGGCCGGCTCCGGGGGCAGGCCGGACGGCACGGCCGGCCCGGATCTGGCGAGCACGTCGAGCAGACCGCACAGCGGATTGGCGGCGCCGCCGTGCTGGGCCTGGCCGGCGGCCAGGAGCAGGGCGCCGAGGACGCTGCCGGCGGGGGCGTCGCCGCCGGTCTGGCCGAGGAGTCCGCCGAGCAGGCTGCCGGGGTCGTGAGCCGCCATGATCACGCCTTTCGCCGACGGCCGGGCGCCGGACCGTGCCCGGCCTCCAGACCGCCAATGTCACGTGGATCGCCCGCTCGCGCTACTCGGAGTGAGACAGCGGGTGCGCTCCGTGCGAGTTTGGGCTATCGGGTGGTAGAAATGCGCCTTTTGCTGCACTCCATCCTGAATTGCTTCTTCGGAGGTGACTTCGGTGCCAGGATGCTGCTGCTCCGCTCGGAGCGACTCCCCCCACGACCCGGCTGCTGCCCGGTCCTTCCGCACGTTCGGAGTGACGACATGACGCACGGAGCGACGACATGACCCACGACTCGACGCGGCGCACAGTGCTGGCGACGGGCGCGGCGGCGATCGCCGCGCCCGCGGTCGGCTGCGGCAGCGAGGGCGGATCGGCCTCGGCCACGAGCCCCACGACGACCGCCGCACCCGCCACCACGACCGCCTCCACCGGCGCCGGCAGCCCCAGCGCTCCCCCGTCCGCAGGCGCCACGGGCCAGGAGCTGGCGCACACCAGCGACATCCCGGTCGGCGGCGGCAAGGTCTTCGCCCAGCAGAAGATCGTGGTCACCCAGCCGACACCGAGCAACTTCAAGGCATTCTCGGCGATCTGCACCCACCGGGGCTGCACGGTCAACAGGGTGGCCGACGGCACCATCGACTGCCCCTGCCACGGCAGCAGGTTCCATATCGCCGACGGCTCGGTGGCGCACGGCCCGGCGCTCCTGCCGCTGCCCGCCAAGAGCATCAAGGTGCAGGGAAATTCGATCCACCTGGCGTGACCGGACGCGTACCCTCCCGGGCATGCAGCCCCTGGACCTGGTGCGCGACCACACGATCTACGCCTGTGTGATGGGTTCCCGCGCCTTCGGCCTCGCGACCGACGCCAGTGACACCGACCGGCGCGGTGTGTTCCTGGCTCCCACTCCCCTGTTCTGGCGGTTCGAGAAGCCGCCGACGCATCTGGAGGGTCCGGCGCCGGAACAGTTCAGCTGGGAGCTGGAGCGCTTCTGCGAGCTGGCGCTGCGCGCGAACCCGAACATCCTGGAGTGCCTGCACTCGCCGCTGGTGGAGCACCTGGACGACACGGGCCGTGAACTGCTGGCGCTGCGCGGGGCGTTCCTCTCCCGCCAGGCGTACGACACGTTCACGCGGTACGCCCTGGGCCAGCGCAGGAAGCTCGAAGCCGACCTGCGCGGGCACGGCGCACCGCGCTGGAAGCACGCGATGCACCTGCTGCGGCTGCTCATGACCGCCCGCGATCTGCTGCGCACGGGGGTGCTGACGGTCGAGGTCGGCGACCGGCGGGAGTCCCTGCTGGCGGTGCGGCGCGGCGAGGTCCCGTGGCCGGAGGTCGAGGCCCGGATGACCCGTCTGGCCGCGGAGACCGAGCGGGCCGCGCTCGGCTCCCCGCTGCCGACGGAGCCGGACCGCCGCCGGGTGGCGGACTTCCTGTTCCGGGCCCGCCGCGCCTCAGCCCTGCGCGCGGAAGCCGCCCGAGCCGATGCCATCGGTGCCGATACCGCCACCGGAACCGATGCCTCCGCGGCGCTGGCCGTCGGGGCGCAGTCCGTCGCAGCCGATGCCGTCGGCGTCGACCCCCGGTAGCCGGACGCGCACCACGAAGTCGTGCAGGGCGCCGGGCGCACCGGGCAGCGGCGAAGCCGCCTGCGCCTCGTCGAGCAGGGCGTGCAGCCGCTCCACGTCGGCCGCCACGCGCGCGTGGTCGACGTCGGCGGTCCCGTGCTCGTGCCGCGCCTTGGCCGCGATCAGGTCGGGCAGATAACCGGGGGCTCCCGCGCCCGCTTCCCCGAAGAGGGTGGGCAGATGGGCCTGCACCTCGCCGCTGCGCATCGGATGGATGCCGGTGAGGAGCACACGGAAGGTGTACAGCAGCGGCTTGAGTTCGCCGGTCTTCTCGAACAGTCGCCACTGGGTCACCGCGAACCCCCGGTAGTGATGGGCGTGGTGGCTGGTCAGGACGCCGGGGGCGAGCGCGGCCAGCTCCCGGTGCGCGTCACCGGTGTGCACGACGAGCGGTGAGAGCAGTGCTCCAGCACTTAGAGCTGCGAACAGAATGGGAGTCCGATCAGCGTGCGGCGCAGCATCAGCCGGACGAACTTGCGCAGGTCATGGGTGACGAGGTCCAGTTCGACGCCCTGCCGGTCCCATGTCCTCGACCGGGTCTCCACGGGCTCGTGCAGCCCCACCAGCGCGGTGGCCGGCAGCAGATGCACCCCTCGCAGGTCCAGGTCGGAGTCCTCGGAGGGGAAGCCGTAGAGATGCGCGCCCGAGACCGTCGCGAACAGCAGCGGGTCGGGCTGTTCGGCGACCACGGAGGTCAGGTCCACGCCGAGTTCGTCGATCACCGGCTAAGCGTCCCAGAGCGCTCCGAGCGTGAGCAGGTCGCCCCGGTACTCGATCCGGTCCGCCCACGTGGTGGGCCACGCCTGAGCACCCAGCCAGGCACCCGCGAACGCCCCGGTGAGACAGGCGATGGAGTCGGAGTCGCCACTGGAGCAGGCGGCGCGGCGCAGCGCGGTGACCGGCTCATCGGGGAAGAGCAGAAAGCACAGCAGGCCGGTCGCCAGGGCCTCCTCGGCGATCCAGCCCGCCCCGGTGGCCAGGCACGGGTCGCTCTCCGGCGCGGGCGTGCGCAGGGCGTCCTCCAGGCGGTCCAGGATCGCGAGGCACTCGTCCCAGCCGCGCGCGATGAAATGCTCGGGCGTGGGGTCCTGCGCGCGGGTCCACAGATCGCCGAGCCAGGTGTGGTGGTAGCGGGTGCGGTTGTCGTGGGCGTACGCGCGCAGCCGGCCGACCAGTCCGGCGGGCTCGACGCCCTGGGCGAGCAGCCGTACGGCGCGGGCGGTGAGGTCGGAGGCGGCCAGCGCCGTGGGGTGCCCGTGGGTGAGCGCGGACTGCAACTGGGCGGCGCCCGCCCGCTGTTCGTCGCTCAGTCCGGGGGCGAGCCCGACCGGTGCCACCCGCATGTTGGCGCCGCAGCCCTTGGAGCCGATCTGGCTGGCCTCCTGCCAGGTCCGCCCCTTCTCCTTCAGCAGGTCGCACGCGGTCAGACAGGTGTTGCCCGGGGCCCGGTTGTTCTCCGGTGACCGGTACCAGTCGACGAACTCCTCGCGCAGCGGCCGCTCCAGGCCCTTCGGTCCGAGCACCCCACGGTCCATGGCCGTGCGCAGCCCGCGCCCCAGGGCCAGCGTCATCTGTGTGTCGTCCGAGACGAGGGCCCGGCGCGGCAGCTCCATCTCCCGCCAGGGGCCGCACTTGGCGAGGATCGACGGGACGTCGTTGAACTCGGTGGGGAAGCCGAGCGCGTCCCCGAGGGCGAGGCCCAGCAGGGATCCGGTGGCGGCGCGCTTGGAGACGGTGCCGGTCATGCGGGACGTCCTTCCCTGGACGGTCGGAGCAGGGGCGGGTGCAGAACGGTGGCGCCGCCCGCGCGGTAGAGGGCGGCCGGCTTGCCGCGCCCGCCGGTCAGCCGGGCGGCTCCGGCGGCCGGTTCGACGAAGCCGGGCGTGGCGAGCACCTTGCGGCGGAAGTTGGGGCGGTCGAGGGTGCTGCCCCAGACCGCCTCGTACACCTGTAGCAGCTCGCCGAGCGTGAAGGCGGCCGGACAGAAGGCGGTGGCGGCACAGGTGTGTTCGAGCTGGGCGCCGACCCGGTCGCGGGCGTCGGCCAGGATCCGGCCGTGGTCGAAGGCGAGCGGCGGGGCCGCGTCGTACGGCAGCCAGCGC
>NZ_JBSGBN010000059.1:0-58102 GCF_053601275.1 Streptomyces sp. NPDC004752
GTGAAGGGCGAGGTCATCAAGACCGTTCCGGAGTCGAAGATCGTCGAGACCCTCATCGAGGAGGCCATGAAGCTCGCCGAGCAGATGGAGGCCGACGGCGGCGCAACCGGCGCCCCGACCGTCACGGGGACACCGGCAGTGACAGTGAGTTGAGCAAGCGCGAACCGAGAGGGGGCCGAGCGTGACGATTCTGGAGAGCGTCCGGGGACCACGCGACCTGAAGGGGCTGTCCGAGCCGGAACTTCGTGAACTGTCCGAGGAAATACGCGAGTTCCTGGTGACCGCGGTGGCCAGGACCGGCGGTCACCTGGGGCCCAACCTGGGCGTGGTGGAACTCACCGTCGCGCTGCACCGGGTCTTCGAGTCACCGGTCGACCGCATCCTGTGGGACACCGGCCACCAGAGTTATGTGCACAAACTATTGACGGGGCGTCAGGACTTCTCGAAGCTGCGCGGCAAGGGCGGCCTGTCCGGCTATCCCTCCCGAGAGGAGTCCGAGCACGACGTCATCGAGAACAGCCACGCCTCCACCGTGCTCGGCTGGGCCGACGGATTCGCCAAGGCCCGTCAGGTGCAGGGCGAGAAGGGCCATGTGGTCGCGGTCATCGGCGACGGCGCCCTCACCGGCGGCATGGCCTGGGAGGCGCTGAACAACATCGCCGCCGCGAAGGACCGCCCGCTGATCATCGTGGTCAACGACAACGAGCGGTCGTACGCCCCGACCATCGGCGGCCTCGCCAACCACCTGGCCACCCTGCGCACGACCGACTCCTACGAGAAGGTCCTCGCCTGGGGCAAGGACGTCCTGCTGCGTACCCCGGTGGTCGGCAGCACCCTCTACGAGTCGCTGCACGGCGCGAAGAAGGGTTTCAAGGACGCCTTCGCCCCGCAGGGCATGTTCGAGGACCTGGGCCTGAAGTACGTCGGCCCGATCGACGGCCACGACCTCAAGGCCGTCGAGTCCGCGCTGCGCCGGGCGAAACGCTTCCACGGGCCGGTCCTCGTGCACTGCCTCACCGAGAAGGGACGCGGCTACGAGCCCGCCCTGGCACACGAGGAGGACCACTTCCACACCGTCGGCGTGATGGACCCGCTCACCTGCGAGCCGCTCGCGCCCTCGGGCGGGCCGTCCTGGACGTCGGTGTTCGGCGACGAGATCGTCCGCATCGGTCAGGAGCGGGACGACGTCGTGGCGATCACGGCGGCCATGCTGCACCCGGTGGGCCTCGGCAAGTTCGCCGAGCGCTTCCCCGACCGGGTCTGGGACGTCGGCATCGCCGAGCAGCACGCGGCAGTGTCGGCGGCGGGCCTCGCGACCGGCGGGCTGCACCCGGTCGTCGCCGTCTACGCCACCTTCCTCAACCGTGCCTTCGACCAGCTCCTGATGGACGTCGCGCTGCACCGCTGCGGTGTGACCTTCGTCCTCGACCGGGCCGGCGTCACCGGCGTCGACGGGCCCTCCCACAACGGCATGTGGGACCTGTCGGTCCTCCAGGTCGTGCCCGGCCTCAGAATCGCCGCGCCGCGCGACGCCGACCAGTTGCGCGCCCAGTTGCGGGAGGCCGTCGCCGTCGACGACGCGCCCACCCTGGTCCGCTTCCCGAAGGAGGCGGTCGGGCCGCGGATCCCGGCACTCGACCGCGTCGGCGGCATGGACGTGCTGCACCGGGCCGAGCGGCCCGACGTCCTGCTGGTGGCCGTCGGCGTCATGGCCCCGGTGTGTCTGCAGGCAGCCGAGCTGCTCCAGGCCCGCGGCATCGGCTGCACGGTGGTCGACCCCCGCTGGGTCAAACCCGTCGACCCGGATCTGCCCGGGCTCGCCGCCGGCCACCGCCTGGTGGCCGTCGTGGAGGACAACAGCCGGGCCGCCGGGGTGGGCTCCGCCGTGGCGCTGGCCCTCGGCGACGCGGACGTCGACGTGCCGGTGCGCCGGTTCGGCATCCCGGAGCAGTTCCTCGCGCACGCCAAGCGCGGTGAGGTGCTGGCCGACATCGGTCTCACCCCCGTCGAGATCGCCGGACGGATCGGCGCGAGCCTCGCCGTCAGGGAGCACAACGACGGCACAGTCAAGGAGAATGCTGAATGACCAAGGAGTTCGACCTCGGCGCCCTCCTGGCCGAGCGCGGAGCCGAGCGCTACGAGCTGCACACCAAGCACCTGAACCACCAGCTCCCGCGCATGCTGCACACCATCGGCTTCGACAAGGTCTACGAGCGGGCCGAGGGCGCCTACTTCTGGGACGCGGACGGCAACGACTACCTGGACATGCTGGCCGGGTTCGGGGTGATGGGCCTGGGGCGCCACCACCCGGTCGTCCGCAAGGCGCTGCACGACGTCCTCGACGCCCAGCTCGCCGACCTGACCCGGTTCGACTGCCAGCCGCTGCCCGGACTGCTGGCCGAGAAGCTCCTCGCACACAGCCCGCACCTGGACCGGGTGTTCTTCGGCAACAGCGGCACCGAGGCGGTGGAGACCGCGCTGAAGTTCGCCCGGTTCGCCACCGGCAGGCCACGGATCCTCTACTGCGACCACGCCTTCCACGGCCTGACCACCGGCTCCCTGTCGGTCAACGGCGAAAAGGGCTTCCGGGACGGCTTCGCCCCACTGCTGCCCGATACGGCCGTACCCCTCGGCGATCTCGACGCGCTGGCCCGGGAGTTGGCGAAGGGCGACGTCGCCGCGCTGGTCGTCGAGCCGATCCAGGGCAAGGGCGTGCACGAGGCCCCGCCCGGCTATCTGCGCGCGGCGCAGGATCTGCTGCACCGGCACAAGGCCCTGCTCATCGCCGACGAGGTGCAGACGGGACTCGGCCGGACCGGGGACTTCTACGCGTACCAGCACGAGGACGGCGTGCAGCCGGACCTGGTGTGCGTGGCCAAGGCGCTGTCCGGCGGCTATGTGCCGGTCGGCGCCACCCTCGGCCGGGACTGGATCTTCAAGAAGGTCTACTCGTCCATGGACCGCGTGCTGGTCCACTCGGCCAGCTTCGGCTCCAACGCGCAGGCGATGGCCGCCGGGCTGGCCGTGCTGTCGGTGATGGAGAACGAGCGGATCGTCGCGGGCGCCCGGGCGACGGGCGAGCAGTTGCGGTCCCGGCTGGCCGCGCTCGTCGACAAGTACGAGCTGCTCGCCGACGTCCGCGGCCGGGGTCTGATGATCGGCATCGAGTTCGGCAGGCCCGACTCGCTGAAGCTGCGCAGTCGCTGGACCATGCTGCAGGCCGCGCGCAAGGGCCTGTTCGCGCAGATGGTGGTGGTGCCGCTGCTCCAGCGGCACCGGATCCTGACCCAGGTCTCCGGCGACCACCTGGAGGTGATCAAACTGATCCCGCCGCTGGTCATCGGCGAGGCCGAGGTGGACCGGTTCATGGACGCCTTCACCGCCGTGATGGACGACGCGCACAGCGGTGGCGGTCTGATGTGGGACTTCGGGAAGACGCTGATCAAGCAGGCGGTCGCCAACCGGTGACCGCCCTGGTCGGGAGTTTTTGCCTTTGAGGCAAGAAATTTGCCGCAGGGGCAAAGCTGCGGCTCAATGGAGCTATGAGCTCCTCCCAAGCCGAGCTGCCCGCCGTAGCGCCCCGGCTCCGCTCGCTGCGCCGCCGCGCCGGCCTCACGCTGGAGGCGGCGGCGCACTCCGCCGGGCTGTCACCCGCCCATCTCTCCCGGCTGGAGACCGGGCAGCGCCAGCCCTCCCTGCCGATGCTGCTCGCGCTGGCCCGCATCTACGATACGACCGTCTCGGAGCTGCTCGGTGAGACCGTCGCCGACCGGGACGCGATCGTGGGCGCCGCCACCATGGAGCCGACCCGCGCGGGCGGCTGGACCTACTGGCAGGCGGGGGCGTCCGGCCGCGGCATGCAGGCGCTGCGGGTCCGCGTGCCGTACGGCTCGCAGGGCGACATCGTGCGCGTGCACCCCGGCGAGGAGTGGCTGTACGTCCTCAAGGGGCGGCTCGGACTGCGCCTCGGGGACACCGCCCATGTCCTCGCGCCCGGCGACAGCGCGCACTTCGACTCGCTGACCCCGCACCGCCTCGCCGCCGAGGACCACGACGGGGTGGAGCTCCTGTTCGTCCACACCCTGCTGCAGAGTCCCACGGCCGCGCTGTGCCTGGGCCCCATCACTGGAGAGCTGCCATGACCGACATGGAGGAGAAGTTCCCCCGCGCCCTGTGGATCCGGCTGATCATCTACATCGCCGTCGGCCATATCGTGGCCGGTTTCATCTATCTGCTGTTCGAGGTGGGCGCCAAGGGGTGAGCGACGGCGGGGTGAGCGGTCTCGGGTGAGCGGCCGTCAGTCGAGCAGCCGCTCGCGCAGCCGCTCCCGGGTCCCCGGTGCCAGCCCCAACCCCTGTTCCAGATAGGCGTCGACACCGCCCCAGGTCTGCTCGATGGTCTCCTCGGCCGCCGTCAGATACTCGGCGCGCGCGTCGAAGAGCGGGCTGAGCAGTTCCATGACCTCGGGCGTGTACGCGGTGTCCGCGCTGCCGCTGCGGCGCACCCGGTAGCGGCGGTGCTTGGCGTTCGACTCCAGATAGTCGGTCAGGATCGCCTCGCGTTCCACGCCCAGGGCGAGCAGCGTCACGGCAATGGACAGGCCCGCGCGGTCCTTGCCCGCCGCGCAGTGCATCAGGGCTGGGACGCTGTCCTCGGCCAGCGCGTGCAGCACCCGGGAGTGCTCGGCGGTGCGCTCCGCGATGATCGAGCGGTACGAGACGACCATCCGGTTCGCGGCCTTGCCGTCGCCGAGGAGCTGCCGCAGTTGGCCGATGTCGCCGTCGCGGACCATCGTCCAGAACTCGGCGCCGTCCGCCGGGTCGGTCAGCGGCAGATTGACGTTGCGCACGCCGGGCAGTTCGACGTCCGGACCCTCCAGCTTCTGGTCGGCCGCGTTGCGGAAGTCGAAGATCGTGTGCAGGCCCAGGGAGGAGAGGAACGCGGCGTCGGTCTCGGTCGCGTGCGCCAGGTGGCCGCTGCGGAACAGCACCCCGCGGCGCACCCGCCGACCGTCCGCGGTCGGCAGTCCGCCCACGTCACGGAAGTTGCGCACACCGGCCAGTTCGGGTTCGGTCGACGGGACCTGCTGCGTCACGGAGGCTCCTCGCGGTCGGACCCCGCGACGCGGTTCGCCGGCGGGCATGTCGTCGACCCTACGACATGGTTTTCCCATGGCGACGAGTTGTCCACAGGCGTTGCCACCAAGGCCCGCCGCCCTTGACGATGCGGAGACGTGAGCGAGTCTGTGGGCAGTTGTGAGGAGCGCGGTGCAGTACCCGCGCGGGGACGAGGCCGTGGTTGCGTACCGGGCTCCGCGGTGGCCTGGATGTGACGGTTCTTCTACTGTGTCGCGTCCAGCCCTTCTGTCGGAGTTGCCCGCTTATGTGGTGAGGGGCGTGAGGAGCGTCATACCTGTGACGGTGCGTTGTCCGTCATGTTCACGTAATACGCCTTCTCCTCGCGGGAATTGAGCAGGCACACCACATCCAAATGCACGGACGGTGACCGGGAATTCCGGCAACGGATCAAGTAAAAAGCGCACCAAGTGAAGCGGCTCCTTGTCCGTTTGCATCCTGCTCCCTTACGTTCGCCACCCATCCGGACGGACCGCCGAATCCTGCCGCCGCCCGGATCCCGGACACCCACCCACCCGTGCCCGGCAGGAGCGGGGGACCCACCAGGCGCGACTGCCTGTCCCGGTCTCCGGGACGGCTAGGGGTGAAGCCGCGCTGCGCGCGGCCGGGCAACTCCAGCCCGAACCCGACAGCTCACCTCGTAGGCGCCGGAGAGGAATTCGCCATGCCCGCGAAGGGTAAGCACCGTCGTCCCAAGTCCCAGCGACTCACCCGCCGCATCGCCGCCGTCGGAACGGGTGGTGCCGCGCTGGCCCTGCCGTTCATCGGCGCCGCCGGGGCGCACGCCGCCACCCCCGAGACGGCGCCCGGCGCCGCCGCGCAGCAGCCCGTGCGGTCCGTGGCCGGCGTCGCCGAGAAGAAGACGGCCGCCGAGGACTCCGGCACCCGGACATACTCGGTGCGGCCGGGCGACTGGCTCGCCAAGATCGCCGAGGAGCAGCACATCGGCGGCGGTTGGCAGCGGATCTACCAGGACAACCGCGAGGCCATCGGCGGCAACCCGTCGCTGATCCACCCGGGCCTGAAGCTCACGCTCGGCGAGCGGGCCGTGGCGGGGAGCGGCTCCTCGTCCGTCGAGCCCTCGTCCGCGAAGTCGTCGTTCGCCGAGTCCCTACAGTCGCCATCGGTGCCGTCGCCGTCGCCGTCGTCGGACATGTCGACCGAGAGCGCTCCGGTCGCCCAGCACACCGACGCCGCCAACGCCGCCGACACGGCCGCCTCCACCGGCTACGGCCTGCCGGTCGACGGCGCCCGCATCGGGACCCCCTACCGCGCGGCAGGCAGCATGTGGTCCAGCGGCTACCACACCGGTGTCGACTTCGTCGTCCCGACCGGCACCGCGCTCAAGGCGGTCGGCGCGGGCACGGTCGTCTCCGCGGGCTGGGGCGGCGCCTACGGCAACCAGGTGGTCGTCAAGCTCGACGACGGCCACTACGCGCAGTACGCCCATCTGTCGCAGCTGTCCGTCTCGGCCGGCCAGACCGTGACCCCGGGCCAGCAGGTCGGCCTGTCCGGCGCGACCGGCAATGTGACGGGCCCGCACCTGCACTTCGAGATCCGCACCACGCCGAACTACGGCTCGGACGTGGACCCGCTCGCCTATCTCCGCTCGCACGGCGTCACCGTCTGACGACCACGGCGCCCCCCTGCACACCCGAAGGCCGGACCCCGATCCCCGGGCCCGGCCTTCGGCATACCCGCGGCGTATGCGTCCGGCGGGTCCGCCAGGGGGCTCGTCGGCGGGTCCGTCGGCGGGTCCGGTAACTCACCGGCCAACACCCGTGCTCTGTGGCCTATTCCCACATCGGGAAACTCTTCGAGAGTGTCCTATCTCACCGTTCGTCAATCCCTTCCTACGATCGCGTAGGTCACATCGGAAGGGGAATCATGGCCCGACGTGGCAGACGATTCGAAGAGTGACAACACAGCTGTGATCGGGTCGTACGTGGCGGTGGGGGACAGCTTCACCGAGGGCGTCGGCGACCCCGGCCCCGACGGGGCGTTCGTCGGCTGGGCCGACCGGTTCGCGGTCCTGCTCGCGGACCGCCGGCCCGAGGACGACTTCCGGTACACCAATCTCGCCGTGCGCGGGAGGCTGCTCGACCAGATCGTGGCCGAGCAGATCCCGCGGGCGGTCGAACTGGCGCCGGATCTCGTCTCCTTCTGCGCGGGCGGCAATGACATCCTCCGTCCCGGCACCGACCCGGACGAGGTGGCGGAGCGCTTCGAGCGGGCCGTGGCCAAGCTCACCTCGGCGGTCGGCACCGTGCTGGTGACGACCGGCTTCGACACCCGTGGTGTGCCCGTGCTCAAGCATCTGCGCGGCAGGATCGCCACCTACAACGGGCATGTCCGGGCCATCGCCGACCAGTACGGCTGCCCTGTGCTCGACCTGTGGTCCCTGAAGGCCGTGCAGGACCGCCGGGCCTGGGACGACGACCGGATCCACCTCTCGCCCGAGGGGCACACGCGCGTAGCGCTGCGGGCCGGTCAGGCCCTCGGCGTCGGGGTTCCGGCCGACCCGGAACAGCCCTGGCCGCCGCTCCCGTCCCGCGGCACCCTCGAAGTGCGCCGCGACGACGTCCACTGGGCCCGTGAGTACCTGGTCCCGTGGATCGGCCGCCGACTGCGCGGCGAGTCCTCGGGCGACCATGTGACGGCCAAGGGCGCGCTCTCCCCGGACGACATCAGGACGCGCATCGCATCCGTGGCCTGAACCGTCGGGGCGGGCCCACACCGAATCCCGCCCCGGCGCGCCGACCGCTCAGCGCAGCCGTGCCGTCAACGTCCCCCGGTCCAGGACCAGTTCGCGGGTGAGTGCCTCGTCAACGCCGGTGGTCCGGCGGCTGTCGACGTACGGCCGCACGGCCCGCGGCCGGCACACGAGGAAGCCGCCTCTCGAGGGCGCAGCGCAGGGCGTGTACTGGGGGAGGGGGCACCGGGGCCTTCTCGCGACGGTCACCGCATCATCACCTGCTGAGCCGTCGGTCAGCGTCAGTCAGTGCGAGTCGGTGTCGGCCGGTGTCGGCCCCGGACTGTCGGAGGGGCCGACCATAATGGAGGACTCCACCGACTCCACCAGGAGGTATCGTGTCCGGTTCGCGTTCCTTGAGCTCCGGGCTCCGCGCGTTGCAGCCCGCGGCCTTCGGCGCCGACCCGGGAGGTGACCGCCTGGCGCGCATCCGTAACTCGCCCCACTTCAAGGACGGCGTCTTCCAGAACCCCGGGGGCCCCGCCCGGACCCGGCCCTCCGGTTCGACGCTGGACTTCGCGAAGGCATTCTTCGACCGGGACCAGCGGCCCCGCCGTGCCCCGCGGGGCACGGTCCCGGTGCACGCCACGACCCTCGCCGACCTGTCCCGGCCGCCCGCCACCGGGCTCCGGCTGACCTGGATGGGCCACTCCAGCGTGCTCGCGGAGATCGACGGGCACCGGGTGCTCTTCGATCCGGTCTGGGGCGAGCGCTGCTCCCCGTTCGCGTTCGCCGGGCCGAAGCGGCTGCACCCCGTGCCGCTGCCGCTCGCCGCGCTCGGCCCCGTCGACGTCGTGGTCATCTCGCACGACCACTACGACCACCTGGACCTGCCCACGATCAAGGCGCTGGCCGGTACGGACACCCTGTTCGCGGTGCCCCTCGGCGTCGGCGCCCACCTTGAGCACTGGGGCGTGTCGGCCGACCGGCTGCGGGAGCTGGACTGGCACGAGTCGACGCGGGTCGGCGGACTCACCCTCACCGCCACCCCCGCCCGGCACTTCTGCGGTCGCGGCCTGCGCAACACCCAGCACACCCTCTGGGCGTCCTGGGCCGTCGCGGGCGACCGGCACCGGATCTACCACAGCGGCGACACGGGCTACTTCGAGGGCTTCAAGGACATAGGAGCCGAGCACGGCCCGTTCGACGCCACGATGATCCAGATCGGCGCCTACAGCGAGTTCTGGCCCGACATCCACATGACCCCCGAGGAGGGCGTGCGCGCTCACCTCGATCTCCAGGGCGGCCGGGCGCACGGAGCGCTGCTGCCCATCCACTGGGGCACCTTCAACCTGGCGACGCACGCCTGGGCCGAACCGGGGGAGTGGACGAAGGCCGCAGCCGATGCAGTCGGACAGCCAGTCGCCGTCCCGGTTCCGGGCCAGCCCTTCGAGCCCGCCGGGGACCTCCCCGCGCGTCCATGGTGGCGGGATGTGTCCCTGCCGTTGAACCGCAAGTGGCCCGTTCCGGAGATCACCCAGGAGGCGTCTCGTGACGACCTCGACCTCGTGGGCGAGAGCTGACCGTGGATGAGCTGTGGCGCGTGACGGAAGTCCTTGCAGCCATGTGGGAGGCCGAGCGCGAGCAGAGCCTACGAGCTGTCGACGGGCCGCCGCGTCGGCTGAGTCAGGAACGAGCGTCGGAGTTCCGCCCGTTGCCCTCCGCCGGCCGTAGGGGCGCGAGTGTGCGAGTGACCGTGAAAGGCGCGTAGCGCCGCGGCGGAGAGAATCGTGCCGCGTCAGGTCGGCCACTCTCCTGACGAAAGAGAACCACCAGTAGGTTCCTGGTCTGCTGGTGGTACAGCGCAAGCAGCTCGCTGACCTGCGAATATGGCAGCCGCGGGGACCTGCCGGGACTGCTGGCCCGGGAATGGTCCGGATCTTGACTGATGCAGACCTTGGGACTGCGGTTCTGTTGGATTGGCCGTAGCCGCCCGCTCCGAGCTGACGGCCCCACCTGGCACAGGTTGTAGAAGGTGTCCAGGCGGGGCCGAACCAGTCCGTAGCAGGCACACAGCTACGACCGTGCCTCGCCGCCTTCCCCGACCTTGGTGACCAGCTGATCGGCTCGCTCGGCGGGGGCAAGGACCGGCGCGGGCACGTCGTCGCCCTGATCATGCTCCAGCCCCTGTCCCACTGGGACGCCCCCGATGGTCTGCTGGGCAGCTACGGCCTGGTCATCGTGGACGAGTGCCACGCCGTGGGGGCGCCGGGCGCCGAAGCCGCGATTCGCAGCGCGAAAGCCGGACGCTGGATCGGCCTGTCCGCGCCCCCCTACCGGGTGGACCAGATGGACGCGGTGATCACGATGCAGTGCGGACCGGTCCGCCACGAGATCGAGGACGCCGGCATTTTCGCCAAGCACTTCGTCGTGCACCCCACCACTTCACCACCGACGAGCCGGGCAGGGACCCGGCCGCCGCAGTGATGAGCAGCTTACGGAACATTGTTTCCCCCGCTTGTTCTCGAATTGACGCCAGGAAACGGCGTCGAGCTGAAGCGTCAGTACCTCTTCCCGTCAGGGGAATTCACGCGCGCGGCGGTGTATCAGCGGCCGTTCATATGCATGACGCTTTCTGGATAGCGCGTCCCGGCGACTGCCGTTGCCGGCAGCGCCTCGTCCAGGCGCCGCATCGTCTGGGCGTCGAGTTCCAGCTGAGCAGCAGCCAGATTCTCGGTCAGCGTGACGCGCCGTTTCGTGCCGGGGATCGGCACGATGTCCTCGCCCTTGTGCAGCAGCCAGGCGAGGGAGACTTGGGCGGGCGTGGCCGACAGTTCGCGGGCGATCTCGCGTACCACGTCGGCGGCGGCCGTGTTGGTGTCGAAGTTGGTCCCCTGAAAGCGCGGGTCGTACTTACGGTAGTCGCTGTCCGGGTAGTCCTCCGCACGCATCGCTGATCCGGTCAGGAAACCCCGGCCCAGCGGGGAGTAGGCAACGAGCCCGATGCCGAGTTCACGGATCGTGGGAAGAATCTCCTGCTCCAAGTGGCGTTCCCACAGGGAGTATTCGGTTTGCAGCACGGCCACAGGGCAGACCTTGTGGGCTCGTGCGATGGTCCCGGCGCCGGCCTCGGAGAGCCCGAAGTGGGCCACCTTCCCCGCCGCGATGAGGTCACCGACGGTACCCGCGACCTCCTCGATGGGTACTTCCGGATCGACCCGGTGCTGGTAGAGCACATCGATGCGGTCCGTGCCGAGGCGAGACAGTGAGGCGTCCACGACGCGGCGGATGTGCTCGGGCCGGCTGTTCAATGCGCCGCGCCGGGTGCCTTCGTATTCCCAGCCGAACTTCGTCGCGATCACCGCTTCGTCCCGGCGTCCGCGCAGCGCCCGGCCGAGGAGTTCCTCATTCACGAACGGGCCGTATGACTCCGCGGTGTCGAAGAAATTGCAGCCCATCTCGAGGGCGCGATGAATCGTCGCGATGGACTCCTCGTCGTTGGGAGTCCCGTAGGTCTGACTCATCCCCATGCACCCCAGGCCGAGGGCGGAGACCTCAAGGGCCGTTCGGCCCGGACGACGGCGCGGAATCGGTAAGGCGCTCAACTCGGTGGTCCCTTCGTCGGATTCCTATGGATTTCTCTCTACGGACCGGACCCGGTCCGTGTTGTGCACTCTAGAATCCGACCGCAGGATCGGGAGAGACGATACGGAACGGTCTCCCTGGTTGTCGATGTTCCATCAGGGGGCATTGCATGGCAAATGCGGATGAAACCTCGAAACGGTGTACCGGCACTTCTCCAGCAAAGAGGTGCAAGTTGCTTTTCCAGGTCCAGCAGGCGGGTGTCATTCGCGACGACATCAGCGTGGCCGACCTCATGGCGCTGATCACCGGCCTCATCCTCGCCCGGCACCGCAACGACGGTGGCAGGGTCGAGCGCCAGCGGGTGCTCGGTGTTGTCTGGGATGGCCTGCGCGCCGGTTGTACCGGTGCGGTCACATGATCCCGGCGCTCTCCGCGAGCTGATGCAGATCGCGCCGAACCGTGACGCTGTCCTGAGAGATCGCCTGTCGGAGCAGATGCCGGGCGTAGACGTTGCACCGCATCTCCTCCCCGCAGTCGCGGTCCGCCTGCATCAGAGCGAGCACGGCACCCGACTGGTCATGCGCCTGCAAGTGTGTGCGGGCCAGGGTGAGGTAGAACCGCACCCTCCCCTCCCGGTGCAACGCGTCGACCTCCTCGACCTGTTCGGCCAGGCGCAGCGCGCGCGTCGTACGGCCGAGCACGGTCTCGACCCGGACCCGGTGAGCGGCGACGTCCACCGGTGTCACGGGCGTCGCGAGCCGTATGCCACTGCCGCGGATGCCCGCCGCCGGTTCCTCCGCCGTGTCCATGAGGCGCTCTGCCTCGTGATGGTCCTGCTGAAATGCGGCGGCCTCGGCGGCAGTGAGATAGAGCCAGGTACGCTCCGCATCCGCCTCGGCCGTGGTGACCTTTCCGTGCCTGCGCCAGACCGTCGGCCTCCGCCACGCACAGCTCACGAGCCTGGCCGGATGAGTGCAGCCGCAGCAGCACATCACCAAAGCCGCGCAAACAGGCCGCGGCGAGCAGTGCGTCCCCTGCTTGCCGGGCCTCGGCGAGTGCCCGGTCCGCGGCCAACAAGGCATGCGACAACTCCCCGGTGCTGTGCAGGAAAGCCGACGTCAATCGGTGCACCTGAGCACTCAAGGGCAGGGCCTGCCGTGCGGAATGCCAGGCAAGGCAGCCGTAGACCTGGGCCGGCAGTCCGGGCAGCCGTGCCCGTACCAGGGAGTAGCGCTGCGTGGAGTGGTGTCAAGAGGTCCAGGCACCGTTCACGTCGCCGCGCAGCCGACTGAGGTCACCGGGCCGAATCGCCGCGCCCGCGGCGGCCGCGGCCGCGGTCCGTTGGCCGAGCAGGGTCGGCAGGAGGCTCAAGCGGGCGGCGTGACCGGGGGCCACGCGCCGCCTCGGCGAACCCCTGCTCAGCAGGTTCGCCCGGCGGCTGGGTCCGGCGCGACGGGCTCGACTTCGCGGGCGATCGCTGACACCGGGCGTGGACGGCCCCGGCAGGACCGTACGGTGCGGACCTGCCGAGGCCGCGCGCGTCGCGCTCTCAGCGCCGTGTCGTCAGTACCGTGCTCAGGGCGACCGGCAGGACCGCCAGTGTTTCCAGGGCCGTGACCGGCTCCCCCAGCAGGGCGGCGCTCAGCGCGATGCTGAACAGCGGGGGCATGAACTGGGCGATGCTGGCCCGGCTCGGGCCGACCCGGCGGATCAGCAGCAGCCACAGTGTCATCCCGAGGATGGAGGCGCCGAGCGCCAGATAGAGCAGCAGGCCGATGAGCCGGCCGCTCAGATCGGCCGGCACCAACTGACCGGTGAACGCGGTGACCAGCAGCAGCGGGACGGCGCCGGTCAGGGACTGCCAGCCGGTCGCGAGGAGCAGGTCCGTGCCCGGCCGCACCAGATACGGCGTCAGGAACGTGCCCACGGCCAGGCAGCAGACCGCGCAGCCGCCGAGGACGATGCCGCCGACGCTGACCACACCCATGTTCAGCCGGTCCACGGCCGACATCACGATGCCGAGGACGCCCAGCACCAGTCCCGCCGCGTGGACCGGGCGCAGCCGGTCCCGGCCGCTCGCCACGCTCAGCGTCACGACCAGCAGGGGCGTGCCGGAGGACAGCACCGCCGCCATCCCGGCCGACAGATGGGGCAGGGCGAACCCCATGACGCCGAGGTAGCCGGTGGTGGTGAGCAGCCCGGCGAGGGTGAGGCGGCCGAGTTCGCCGCGGGCGGCCGGTAAATGACGTAGGCGCAGCGTGACCAGGATGGCACCGGCCAGGAGGCAGCGCATACCGACCACCCAGCCCGGCGCGGCGTCCCGCAGGGCCAGCTTGGTGGTGATGAAGGCGAGGGCCCAGAACAGGGCCCACAGCACGGCCAGGCCGACGGTCGTGAGGGAGCCGCCGACGGCCGGTGTCGGGGCGGCGAGGGCCGGTTCGCAGGGCGGGCGCGCTGAAGCCGCGGCCGAGGTGCCGGAGCCGGGGCGGTGGTGGGGGACATCGTTCCGGTCGTCCATCGTCATCGGTCAAGGGTATGACGGACCGGTGTGGCGCACCATGCGGGAAGCAGACGAGACTGGAGGCGTGGACTTCGATTTCGTCAGCGATCACCTCGCCCTCGACTTCGCCGGCACGCTGTCCTGGCGCACCACCGACCGGGTGGACCTCCTGACGGCACCGGCCGACCTGGAACGGTGGGTGCGCCACTCGGGCCTGTCGGACGCACCGCCGAAGGTCACCGCCGGGATGTTCCGCGCCGCGGTCGAACTGCGCGAGGCCGTCTACCGGGCCGCGGTGAGCGTGCCGGACGGGACCCGCGCCGACCCCGCCGACCTCGCCCTGATCCGGCGCACCGCGCAACAGCCCGGCGTGGTACCGCAGTTGTGGGCGATCGGCGAGGTCCGCCGCAGCGGTGACATGACGCAGGTCCTGGCGAGCCTGGCCGTCGCCGCGAGCGATCTGCTGGGCTCCGCCGAACGCCACCACATCCGGGTGTGCGCCCGCCCGACCTGCACCCGGCTCTTCCTCGACCGCTCCCGGGCCGCCAGCCGCCGCTGGTGCGACAAGCTCCGCTGCGGCAGCTCCGCCAACTCCGCCGCCTACCGACGCCGCCGGCAGGCCCGTCAGCCCTGAGCAGCCGGGCCCTCGGCGACAGCGGGCCCGGACACCCGCGCACCCCCGCCGGCCGGGCCGTGCACGGGCGGGATCAGGAGGGCGTGGTGGGCACGCCGGTAGAGCACGGCGGGGTCGGACGTGCCCGTCCGGGTCCAGGTCGCCACGCCCACCAGCACGGTGTGGTCGAAGAGTTCCACGCTCTCCCGCACCTCGCACACCACACCCGCCGTGCACCGGTCCAGCACCGGCGCTCCGTTGATCTGCCGGACGTCGACCCCGGCGAAGCGGGCGTCGGCGGGGGCGGTGGCGAACTGATGGGCCAGGGCACGGTCCGGCCAGGCCAGGACGTTGACGGCGAAGCAGCGCGCCGCCAGCACAGCGGTCAGCGTCCGGCTCCGAGAGCCGAGCGACACCAGCAGACTGGGCGGATCTAGGGACAGCGACAGCACCGCGGTCACCGTGCAGCCGACCGGGCCGTCCGGGCCACGGGCGGTGATCACCGTGAGCCCGGTGGGCAGATGGGAGATGGCGGCGCGATAGGTGGCGGCCGACACGGCCGGGTGACGGGGGCGGGGGGCCCTGGGCGAGGAGACCGGTGCATTCATGAGGCAGATCCAATGCTGGTGGAGACGATGGTCAGGACCGCGGATCCGCGACGATCTCCGCGACGGCCGTGCGGTCCAGCTTTCCGTTGGCGTTGAGCGGCAGCCGGTCCAGGACGGTGACGCTGCGCGGCACCATGTACCCGGGCAGACGGGTGCGCAGGTCGTTCAGCAGCGCGTCGGCGTCGGGGACGGCGCCGACGGCCGAGCAGGCCGCCCGCAGCACGGTGTCCCCGCCGGGCCGGGACAGGGCCACGACGACGGCGTCGGTGACCCCGGGCCGGGCGCGCAACGCCGCCTCGACCTCGCCGAGTTCGACCCGGTAGCCGTTGACCTTCACCTGCTGGTCGAGACGTCCGAGGTGGACCAGCCGCCCGTCCTCGTGGGTGACCCGGTCACCGGTGCGATACCAGTGCCCCTCGGTCGGGCCCGGGCCACCGGCCCCGTCCGTCGGCTCCGGGCCACCGGCTCCGCCGACGACACCGGCCGCCGGGTCCGGCGCCACGAACCGGCCGGTGTTCTCGGCCCGGTCCAGATAGCCCGCGAACCGCTGAGCCCCCCTGACCACCAGCTCGCCGGTCGCGGCCGCCCGCCCCAGCTCGTCCAGCACCAGATGCTCAAGGCCGGGGTGCAGCTCGCCGATGGGCACTGTGTCGTTGCTGGTCAGGGGCCACTGCTCGGGCCGCGCGGGCAGCACGTACGCGGCACAGCTGATGGTCAGTTCGGTGGGCCCGTACAGGTTGGCCAAGGTGCTCGCCGGAGCGGCCCCGGCCCACCACTTCGCCTGCTGCCGGGTCAGCGGCTCCCCGCAGAACAGGCTCCAGCGCAGCGTCGGCAGCCGACCCGGCCGCAGCTCCCGCATCCGATGCGCGAGGGAGACCACCGACGGCACCGAGAACCAGTGGGTCAGCTCCCGTTCGGCCGCCCAGCGCACCGGCGTCAGCAGGTCACGCCCGGACGGCACCACCAGCGCCGCCCCACTGCCCCAGGCGGTGAACATGTCGAACACCGACAGGTCGAAGGTGAGGTCGAAGGTCCCGGACAGCCGACTGCCCGGGCCGGTGTCGAACGCGCCGGTCACATGGCCGAGGTAGGCCGACACATTCCGATGCGAGACCGGCACCCCCTTGGGCACTCCGGTCGAACCGGACGTGAACAGGATGTACGCGGGATCGTCCGGCCCGCCGACCGGCTCCTTCGGCAGTGCGGCCACCGGACCGCCGCCCGGCGCCGGCACATACCGCGGCACCCCCGCGACACCGGCCCACCCGGGCGGCCCGACCACGACATCCAGCCCGGCCGATTCGGCGATCCGCCGGTTGCGCTCGGACGGCGCGGCCGGCGACAGCGGGACGACCGTGCTGCCGAGCCGTTGCAGCGCCAGATAGGAGGCGTAGGTGAGGACGTCCCGGCCGGTCGCGAGACCGGCCCGGCGCGGCACCTCCTTGAGGTCGACGAGGAGCCCGGCGGCGATGCCCTCGCACAGCCCGCGCAGGTCCTCGTATGTGAGGTGCTCCGCGCCCGCTTCGAGCGCGCGACGGTCGCCGAAGCGTGCCACGGAGTCGGCGAACCAGCTGTACAGGTGCTGACTGCTCGTCATCCTCGGTTCTCCCGCATGCTGTCCATGGCGCTCAGGCCGTCGGTCGGATCGTGGAAGGCGCAGCTCAACGGGACGGCAGACCAGTCCCGCAGGGAGACCCAGCGCAGGCTCCGCCACCGTCCGCCCCTGGCGTGCGGTGGCACCTCGATGGTCCAGGGCCGGCCGCGCAGGCCCGTCCCCGCCGCCTTCACGCACGCCTCCTGGGCCGTCCACACCCAGGCCAGTTCCCTGCGCCGCTCGTCCCGCGGCCAGCGTGCCGCCTCGGCGGCCCAGGGCCCCAGACAGCGGCGGAGCAGCCGGTCGTGGTCGCGGTCCGGCACCTGCTGGACGTCCACCCCGACCGGTCCGTCCAGCGCGACGGCCGCCGCGACCGCGTCCCCGTCGTGGGAGACGCTGACGGCCACACCGGGCGCGCCCGACAGCCGGGGCGGACGGCCGGGAGCGGCGACGACATCCGCGTCGGCGAGCGCGGGACGGACCCGCGCCAGCAGCTCGCGCAGCGCCGCCCGGCCCGCCAGCCGCTGGGCCGCCCGCCATGGAGGCAGCCCCGCGGCGGCGGCCAGATCACGGGGATCCGGCGCGGACCGCGACCATCGTCGGCGCGGCCCGCTGATCACCCAGACCCGCTCGGCCGGCTGTCCCCACATCACGGGTGTGTGCCCAGCCGGTCGAGGAATGTCTCGGCGCGGTCCGCGACCTGGGCGAGCATGAGGTCGGTGGCGCCGCCGCCGAGCCCGAGGACCGCCGCCTCGGCCCGGATCCGATGGGCACCGCCCTCCGCCATGCCGTCCGCGCCCTGAAGCTCGGCGCACCGGGAGAGGACCGCGTCCGCCTCCAGCCCGACGGCCGCCTTCAGCAACCCCGCCCAGGCGAGATCCCGGTCGGATGCGACCCGCACCGTCACGGTGTCCAGCAGCGCCCTCAGCTGTGTCACCCGGACCAGACAGGCCGCGAAGTCCCGGCGGATCACCGGGTTCTGCCACAGCGGCCGGCCGTCCGACTCGCGGTGGGCCAGCCGGTCCCGGGTGGCGCGCAGCACGCGCGAGGTCAGCGCGACCGCCCAGTACGCCCCGGCGATCCGCTCCGTCGCCATGTGCCGGGCGAAGTCGGCCAGGGCCCTGCCGGGGCGGCCGACCAGGTGATCCGCGGCCAGCCGTACCCCGTCGAACCGGAGGTGACCGGTGCCGGACCGGGCGAGCAGCGGGGTGTCGGCCGGGGTGACCGTCACCCCCGGGGTGTCGGCGGGCACCAGTACCCAGCTGAAGCCGGTGAAGTGCCGGCCGGGCCGCTGCCGGGCCAGCACCAGCAGATACCCGGCGCCGAGGGCGTTGGTGATCCAGCGTTTGCCGCCGTCCAGGGCGAGCCGGTCGCCGCGGACCGCCACCCGGGTGGTCAGTGCGGCGAGGTCGGAGCCGGGTGCACCCTCGTCCGTCGCCGCCAGCGCCACCCGGGCATCGCCCGCCAGCACGCGTTCGCGGGCGGTGGCGCACCGCTCGCCCGGCGCGTTCGCCAGCAGCGGCAGCGCGCTGGCCGCTTGGACGAGCACGCTGAGGGTGACGCCGTTGTCGCCGCGGGCGTCCAGCGCGGACATCAGGGCGCCGAGCCGGTCCAGATCCACCTGCGGACCGTTCGGGGGACCGTCCGGGGGGCTGGATGCGTACAGTGCGGCGATGATGCCGCCACGGCCGAGGGCCCGCCACACGTCGGCCGCGTCGGCATCGTCGGGCAGCGGTTCCAGGGCCCGCCGCAGCCGCCCGGCGAAGCCGGTTCCGGGGGCGTCCGGCCAGCCGGGTACGGGCGGGGTGTCCGCGTTCTTCGGGGTGTTGGGGTGGGCCGGGGTGTCGGGTACGGGCGGGGCGACCGCGTTCTTCGGGGTGCTGGAGTGGGCCGGCGCGTCGAGCGCGGGCGGCGGCGGGGCGTACCGGCCGTCAGACAAAGCGCACCTCGGGATCGAGCAGGGCCAGTTTCCCGTCGACCAGGTGCAACCGGTCGTTGCTGTAGTTCAGCGAGGCCGAGCGCAGGTCGCGCAGGGCCCGCTCCAGCCCGGTCGGCGAGCCCTTGAGATAGCCGTGGCGCATCCCGACGGCGTCGATCAGTTCGTCGACGGCGCGATGGCACTCCTCGGCGGCGGTGATCTTCAGCGCGTTGATCTGCAACTGGAGCGGCGGACGGCTGAGGTCGTCGGCCGTGGTGACCGTCGCCAGGGTGCGGGCCAGCAGCGCGTGCACCACGTCCAGACGCTGCCGGGCCCGGGACAGCCGGGTCAGCAGCAGTTCCGAGGAGGTCCGCTCCCGTTCCGCCGGGGCGCGCAGCATCGCCAGCACCCGGGAGAGCGCTCCGGCGGCCGTGCCCAGCCAGGCCGCGGACCAGCCCAGGTGCGCGGCCGGCCCGAAGGTACGGGTGACGATGGAACGAAAGTCGCCGTCCCGGCCGATGATCTGGGCGCGCGGGATCCGACCGCTCAGCCGAAGCGGTGGGCTGTGACTGGCACGCATCCCCATGGGCTGCCAGTCGCCGGCCGCCTCCACGGTCAGCTGGTCGCGGTCGGCGAACAGCAGGCTGACCGCGGTCGGCGACTCCGTGTCGGCCGCGCGGACGGTCATCAGGAAACCGTCGGCGTGCAGCCCGCCCGTGACGACCGGCGCGAAGCGCTCCACCATCAGCTGGTCGCCGTCCCCGCGCACCTCGGTCTCCGAGGTCAGCAGGTGTCCGCCGGTCGACGTCTCGGTGGTGACGGACGCCAGATAGCGGCCCTCGGCGACCCAGGGGAGCAGCCGCTCGCGCAGCTCCGGGTCGGCGTGCCGGGCGATCGCCCACACCTGCTGGCAGTGCATCGCGAAGATCATCGCCAGTGACATGTCGGTGCGCCCGAGCCGCAGCGTGACCCGCACCATGTCCTCAAGGCCGCCGTCCAGCCCGCCGTGACGTCCCTCGACGAGCAGCGCGAGCAGCCCGGTACGGCGCAGTTCCGCCAGCGCCTCGGTGGGGAAGACCGCCGTCTCGTCCGCATGGTCCGCATGGCGGGCGGCGACCGTGCACACCTGCTCCGCCAGCGACTCCACGGTCCGCGTCGGCTCCGTCGTGACCGGCGCGCTCACGCGGCACCCGTTCCCGGGGCGGCGGAGCCGGGCTGCCCGGTCAGGGCCGCGCTGACTTCCTTCCACAGATTGCCCGCGGTCGCGAACGTCGTGTCGTTCATCGCCTCGTCCGGCAGGGAAATGCCGTAGGCGTCCTCGATCGCGAACAGCAGATCGATCGCCTGCATCGAGTCGAGACCGAGGCCGCGCAGATCGGACTCCGCATCGAGGGCACCTTCGGTGTGGAACTTCAGGAACGGCAGCAGTACGGCGGTGAAGCGTTCGTCCATCGGAGAGGTCCTGCCTTTCGCTACATGGGAGTTGGCAACGGGGGACGGCACGGGTACGGGTCAGCGGTCGGCTACGGGTACCGGTACGGGTCAGTGGCCGGGTTCGGGGACCCGGGCGAGCGTCAGCCGGGAGACATCCACGGCGCGCCGGGGATCGTCGCTGTCGAACACGATCTCGGCGGGCAGCGGATGCCCCAGGAACGCGACGAGACTCGCGTACAGGCCGTAGGCGCCGGTGTTGGGCACCGCCACCAGGTCGCCCGGCCGTACGGCGGGCAGGGCGGCGCGCTGGGCCCAGGTGTCCAGAGGCGTGCACAGCGGTCCGGTGACCATGGCCTCGGTCATGGCGGGCGAACCGGGCCGGTCCGGGGACAGCAGGTGCGGGACGAGCGGGGGCAGCCGGCGCAGCCCCGACATGCCGCCGAGGTGATGGATGCCGGACTGGAGGACCACGACGTCCCTGCCGTGGGACCGCTTTGTGTCCAGTACCCGCGTGACGAGCGTGCCGGCGGTCCCGACCAGGAACCGCCCGGACTCGAAGCACACGTCGGGCGAGCCGGTACGCCACCCGGGTGTCGCCGAGTCCAGCAACTCCTCCAACGGGCCCCGCAGCCCGGTCAGGTCGGCCCGCCCGCCTGCCGCGGCGAACGGTGCGGGAAAGCCACCGCCCAGGTCCCAGACGTCGATGCGCACTCCGTGCCCGGCCAGCGCCTCGGACACCCGTCGGGCGGTGGCCAGCGAACGCGCGAACTGCGCCAGCAGGTCCTGGACGCTGCCCAGGTTGGTCCCCATGTACAGGTGCAGTCCGGTGATCCGGGCGTACGAGCGGTCCCCGAACTCCGCCGGCCGCGCCAGGACCGCGCCGGTGTCGACGCCGAAGGGGGAGGCCACTCCGGTCATCGCCAGTCCCTGGCCGGGCGCGGGCCGGTCGTCGTTGATCCGCAGCAGACACCGCACGGCCGTCCCGGTCCGGCCCGCGACCCGGTCCAACTGTGCCAGCGCGTACGCCGAGTCGACGGAGAAGTGTCGTACCCCGTGCTCCAGCGCGTGCCGCAGCTCCTCGTCGGACTTTCCGGGGCCGCTGTAGAGGAGGTCTCCGGCCGGCCAGCCCGCGGCGACGGCGGCGAGCAGTTCGCCGGTCGAGCACACCTCGGCCCGGGCACCGCACGCCCGCAGCTCACGCAGCAGCGCCGGATGCGGGTTGGCCTTGAGGGAGTAGTAGAGCCCGGTCCGCTCGGGCAGCGCCGCGGTCAGCGCCCCGTGCGCGGCCCGCACCTCCGCCAGGTCGTACACATAGGCGGGCACCGGCAGCCCCGTCAGGTTCGGAAGGCGCGGTCCGGCGTGGACCGACCGGTCAGTGACGGGCATCGTGTGCCTCCGTGGCCAGGGCGCCGAGCGCCTTGCGGTCGACCTTTCCGTTGCCGGTCAACGGCAGCTCCGCCGACACCAGACAGCGCGAAGGGATCTTGAACTCCTCGATCTGCTCCCGCATGCCCTCCAGGACCTGGCGTCCGTCGACGTCCCCGGTGACGAACAGGACGGCGGGGCGTTCCTCGTGCGGCGGCAGGACGGCCGCCGACCGCACGCCGGGCACCCGCCGGGCGGCGGCCTCCACCTCGGCGGCGCCCACCCGGAACCCGCCCGCCTTGTACAGGTCGTCGCGGCGTCCGCTGACATGGAGGTAGCCCTCCTCGTCCAGCCACCCGTAGTCCCCGGTGCGCAACTGCGGGAACAGCCCCTCTTCGCGGACGTACCGCTCGGCCGTCAGCGCGGGCCGCCGCCAGTACCCGGCCATCACATGCGGGCCGCGCACGGTGATTTCCCCGACGGCACCGTGCGGCAGCCGCCGGCCCTCGTCGTCGACGACGAACACCTCGGTTCCGGGCAGGGGCAGCCCGCTGGAGCCGGGCCGCAGCAGATCGCCGTCGACCGGCATGATGGTGGCCCGCTTGCACTCCGTCAGCCCGTACATCAGCTGCACCTGCAACCGGGGACAGCCGGCGCGCAGCACGTCCAGGGTCTCCTTCGGCATCGCCGCGCCGGTGTTGGTGAGCAGCCGCAGGCGCGGCAGTGCGGTGCCGGAGCGTTGCAGCAGCCGGGCGAGGGCGTCGGCCACCGAGGGCACGGCGGGCAGCACCGTCGCCCCGGAGTCCCGCAGCCGGGCCAGCAGTCCGGGCCCGGTTTCGGACGGCCGTCCCAGCCGCACCAGGGCTCCGCTCAGACTGCCCAGGAACAACTGGTAGAGGCCGTAGTCGAACGAGAGCGGGAGCGGGCTGTGGACGACGTCCTCGGCGCGGTAGCGCAGCACCTGCTGAATGGCCCGCGCGGCGAACAGGACCTGTCCGTGGGTGCTCACGACCGCCTTCGGCAGGGCCGTGGTGCCCGAGGTGTAGATCAGGCAGACCGGGTCGACGGAGAGCCGGGGCGGACCCTCGGGGGGACCGGCCGGCAGCGGATCGCCGTCGTCGAAGGCGTGGGCGGCGATGTCGTCGCACCCGGCGACCCGCACCCCCCGGCTCTCGGCGGCGGCCCGCTGCCGGGGGTGGTCGCTGATCACCAGCACGGGCTCGCAGTCGTCCAGGATGTGCTCGAACTGCGGGCCGCCCACCTGTTCGTGCAGCAGTGAGAAGACGGCGCCGGCCTGGGAGGAGGCGTAGACCAAAGCCGCGAGCAGGACGGAGGAGGGCGCGCTGATCACGATCCGCTCGCCGGGGCGGACGCCGAGCCGGGCGAGCAGCGCCGCCGCGCGTCGGCTCGCGGCGGCCAACTCGGCGTGGCGGAGCGTCTGTCCGTCGGCGCTGACCGCGGGGCGGTCGGGCAGCCGTTCGGCCGTCGCGTGCAGCACGTCGTGCAGCAGGGAGGGCTCGGAGCACATCACGCCTCCTCCCGGGCCGCCGCGTCGGCCGCCGCGACCAGCCGCGCGGGCCTTTGGGCGATACGGCAGACGGCGTCCACGTCCTCGAAGTTCTCCGGGGTGAGGTCGTCGCCGTCGAACTCGATGCCCAGCTCGTCCTCGAGCCGGTCGATCAGCTCGGCCAGGCGGAAGGACGAGAATGCCGGCACGTCGGGCAGCCGGGTGCCGGACAACAGGACGGAGGGATCGGTGCCGAGGACGTCCGCGACCGTCGCGGCGACCGCTCGGCGGTCGGCCTCCAGGCCGTGCCCGGTGACCGGCGCGGCCGGCTCCGGTCCGGCGGACGGGCCGCCGAACACCTCGGTGTCGGCGCGCAGCAGCCGGGCCAACCGGTCGGTGAGGCCGGCCGGTTCGGGCCGCCCGCGGGCGATGCGCCGGGAGGCGAGGAACGTGTGCTCGGCCAACGCACGCCAGGCGTCCACATGGTCCGCCACCCGGGGCTCGGCCCGCCCGTGCCGGGCCCGGTACGCGGCGTGCAGCGCCCGCGAACGCGCCAACAGCCAGGTTTCCAGGGTCAGTTGGCGCAGCGCGGCCGCCCGGTCCGGATGCTCGGCGTAGGCATGTGCGTACGTCAGCGCCGCTGCGGCGGTTTCCAGGCGCGGGCCCGGGTCCTTGGGCAGTGTGCCGGGTGACAGCTCCACCGCCAGGGTGCAGTCGGGCAGGTGGGGCAGCAGGTCGCGGCTCAGTCGCCAGGTGCCGGGACGGGCGCTGCCCCACGGCGTCTCGTTGTCGTAGTGGTCCTCGACGGTGAACGTCTCGGCGTCCCCCGCCACCAGCACAAAGCTGTGCTCGATGTGCTGTCGGCCGTGGTAGGGCACCCAGGGCAGGTGGTAGGCGTCGGCCAGCACGAAGCAGCCCTCGCCCGGCGTCAGGTCCTCGATGCGGACGTGACGGGACGGCCGCACGACCAACCCCAGGGCCCGCTCGGCGAGTTCGAACTGCACGGACGGACCGCTCTCCACGGTGGGCAGGCCGTCGGGACCGGAAGACGGGGCGAAACGCAGCAGGGCGCCGAGCCGTAAACCGGTTCCCGGGCCGTGCCACCGCTCCGCCACGGCGGCCAGATTGACCTGGACGCAGTCGAAGAGGTGTGTGTCGAAAGCGGGTTGAGCGGTCACAGAATGACTCCCGAAGGTCGTGGGGGACGATGCCGGCGGAGTGCCGCACCGGGTGGGAGACGGGGTGCGGGTACCGCTACGGGTGCGCCGGGACGTGCGCGGTGAGGAAGTCGTCGATGTGCCGCAGCAGCAGCGGCGACTGGGCCGCGTCGAACACCTCGAAGTGCGAACAGGGCAGGGCCCGTACGTCGAGGGAGGGATCCCTGCGCGACCAGCCGTCCGTCTGGGTGGCCCGCTCCTCGCTCGCGCAGGCCAGCAGCAGGGCCGGGCCCGGACGGCCGATGGTGGCGTGGTGTGCGGCGGATGCCGTCAGATGGGCGTCGGCGGTGCGTGCCGCGCAGGCCCGTTCCCCGGCATCGGTGGTGGCGGGCAGCCCGCCGAGGATGCGCTCGCGCAGCTGTCCGCGAGCGGTGTGGCAGGCGGACCAGGGCTCCGCGAAGCTGTCCACCATCACGACGGCGGGACGTGGCCCGTCGGCCGGCAGCCGGTGCGCCACCTCCCAGGCCAGCAGGCCACCCAGCGACCAGCCCGCCAACAGGCCCGGCGGCTCGGGGAGTTCGCTCAGCAGCCCGGCGTACAGGTCGGCCATCTCGTGCACGTCGTCGTGCGGGGGCTCGCCCGGGCGCAGGCCGCGCCCGCGCACTCCGTGTACGCGGCCGCGCCGGGACAGATGTCCGACCAGCCCCAGATACTGTCCGAGCCGGCCGCCCGACGGATGAAACAGGACCGTGGAAAGGGAGCGGGCCGGAGCAGGGTTTCTACGGCGTCTGCCGAATGGAATGAGCAGCGATTGCGTATTTGTTGGTGCGGACCGGTCAGCAGTGAACATCCCATGCTCCGCATTCTTGGTGAGCCGGATGGCGGGAAATCCTGAAAAGGGGAAGGCGCGGGCGCGTCTCGGCATACGGCCCAGTCGGAAGCCGACTTAACACCTCATCGCCGTCGCATTACCGAAATGCCGCGGCGTGACCCGTACGAGACTCACATCGCGGGTCTCACGGTGTCAACCAGATCCTGGTAAACGCGCCGTTGCATACGCACTTGGCTCATTTCGAAGGGCCGGGGCGGCCTGACGGAAAAACCTCTGGCGCTCGGCGGGTATTCATCCGCCGACGGATGGTCCACACGCCGATCCGGCCACATTCCGGGTGTGCCGTCGTCACCGGGAGAATGTGACATGTGCAGCGGTGTCATGCGATCGATGTCCGGCCGGTGCCCCTGCGCTCCTGGCCGTACGTGTTCGCGAGGGTGTCCGGGGCGCGCACCGGATTTTCAGCCGTGCCGGACGCCGTGAACGACGGGGGACGAGGCGGGAGTCGGCGGGTGTGTCCGTGAAGGAGCCGTCGGCGCGGCGGACACGCCGGGTGACGATCCGGGGCGGCGCCCG
The DNA here is from genome assembly GCF_053601275.1 of Streptomyces sp. NPDC004752. Lineage (NCBI taxonomy): Bacteria > Bacillati > Actinomycetota > Actinomycetes > Kitasatosporales > Streptomycetaceae > Streptomyces > Streptomyces sp. NPDC004752. Next base: position 25,517 of record NZ_JBSGBN010000059.1, read on the forward strand.
CCGTGCACGGGATGCGGGAGAAGGCACCCGCCCGAACGGCCGGACCCGGACGATGGGAGGAAGCGGCCCTCCGGTGGGGGCCGGAAGGCGAGTGGCTCCCCGATCCTCACTGACCCCTCATGACCGCTTCCGACCAGGTCAGATCGGTCTCTTACGGTTCGCTATCGCATCCCCCGCGGGGTTATCGGTCTGTCGTACGAGACCTCATCCCAGAGCGGGACCCTCGGCGGGAGACTTTGCCAACTACCCACCGCACGTGACGCGCAGACGACTACTGTCAGTGTCCGTCGGCCGGGCAGGACCGGATGCCCCACGTCATCGGCCCCCTCGACCGGCACCGCGATGGCGCATGCCCACATCGCGCATCCCGCGCGAGGAAACAGGCCCGACGGACCAGTACAAGGACACCGATGTCTCACCTCCGTGCACCGGCCCCCCGCGCCGACCGCCGAGAGGGCGGCCGGCACGGGCGACCGGTGACCCGCCCCGTTCCCGCACGGCCCGAGGCGCATCTACGGCCCCGGCTCCTGCGCCTCGCCGTGCTGCCACCCCTCGTGGTCGCCCTCAGCGCGGGCGCGGCCGTCGTGTTCACCGTCCGAGCCACCGGGGTACGACCCGGCCTCACCCTGTGGGGCGTGCTCGCCGGAGCGGTCTCGGTGACCGTGGCCGGCATCGCGATCGCCGCCGTGGCCGCGGACCGCACCGCCCGCGCGGTCAGCGACCACATCGGCGCCCTGCGCCGTAGTACCGCGCGCGGCGAGGCCGAACTGCGCGCCCTGGTGGCGGCGCTGCGGCGCGGCGACGGAGCGCCGCAGCGCAAGTCGCGCGGCAAACCGCCCGCGGACGCCGACGACTTCGCACTGCTCGCCGCCGAGATGGCCCGCGCCCACGACGGCGCCGTCCACGCCGTCGTCCAGGCCGCCCAACTCTCCAGCCACGCCGGCAGCGAGCAGAAGCTGGAAGTCTTCGTCAACCTCGCCCGGCGGCTGCAGTCCCTCGTGCACCGGGAGATCTCCATCCTCGACGAGCTGGAGAACGAGATCGAGGACCCCGACCTGCTCAAGGGCCTCTTCCACGTCGACCACCTCGCCACCCGCGTCCGGCGCCACGCCGAGAACCTCGCCGTGCTCGGCGGCGCCGTCTCCCGCCGGCAGTGGAGCAACCCGGTGTCCATGACAGAGGTGCTGCGCTCGGCCATCGCCGAGGTCGAGCAGTACTCCCGGGTCAAGCTGGTACCGCCGATCGACGGCGAACTGCGCGGCCACGCCGTCGCCGACGTCATCCACCTGCTCGCCGAACTCGTCGAGAACGCCACCGTGTTCTCCGCCCCGCAGACCCAGGTGCTGCTCCGGGCCGACCTCGTCACCGCCGGGCTCGCCGTCGAGGTGGAGGACCGCGGCCTCGGGCTTCCGCTCGCCGAGCAGCGGAAGATGAACGCCCTGCTCGCCGACCCCGACCAGGTCAACGTCGCCAGCCTGCTCGCGGACGGCCGGATCGGACTCTTCGTGGTCTCCCAGCTCGCCCGGCGGCACGGCATCAACGTCCGCCTGCAGACCAATATCTACGGCGGTGTCCAGGCCGTACTCGTCGTCCCGAAGGCACTGCTGGGGACGGCACCGGGCGCGTCGGCAGGCACCCGGGGGACGGCGCCCGCCGCGGTCCGGTCCGGGACGTCGGCGGGAGACCAGGGCCAGTCCCCGGAAGGCAACGACGGGGCAGGGCCGGACGGGGCCTGGAACGCGCCCGGCGATGCCGCCGTTTCGGGCAGTGTGCCGGGCGAGTCATGGGCGCCGCCGGGGGAGAGGGAGACCCCGACCGCCGGACCGGCGGGCAGGCCGAACGGGCCACCGGACGCTCCCACCGAGCCGTCGACCGGCCGACGGCGGCACGCCCAACGCGACTCGACGGGAACCACCGAAGCCACCGGAGCCACGGGAGCAGGGGGATTCGAGGGAGCGGCGGGAACGGCGGGATCCGCGGGAGCCACGGGGGCGGCGGGAGCGGCGGGATCCGCGGGAGTCGCCGGGGCCACGAGATCCACGGCAGGCGACGGCCGCGCGCCCGCGCCGCTGCCGGTGCGCGGGGCTCATGAGGAGCGGCCCAACCCGGCAGAGGCCGTGCCCGGCATCCGGTCCGGCGAACGGTGGGCCGTCGAGCGGCAGATGGGCCCGATCCCCACCGCGCGCGTCGGCACCGTGCACGGCACCATGGACCGGCCCCGGCTGCCGCGCCGCCGCGCCCAGGAACACATCGCGCCCCAACTGCGGGGCGGCCCCGCCCCACGCCCGGAGCCGGAGACCCCCGCCGGACACGACCCCGGCCTGATGGCAGCCTTCCAGCGGGGCATCGGACTCGCCGAGGCACAGCAGCACATGGAGTCGACACAGACACACACGCAGCGGTCACACATGGAGCCGCCATACATGGGCCCGCCACACACGGGCGAGGCTCACATGGACGGGGCCCACATGGACAGGGCCCACGTGGATGCGGCCGACCCCGAGGGGGCGTCCGTATCGGGGAGTCACATGATGGGGGCCCACATGGAGGGGACGTTCGTGGAGGCCACCCACACGGACATGCCACACATGGACGTGCCGCACATGGAGATGTCGCACATGGACGTGCCGCCCGGGGACGTATCGCACATGGACGCGGCTCGGCACGCCTCGGCCCACACTCAAGCGCCCCACACCCACACCCTCCCTTGGGACCCGGCACATGGGGAGAAGGTCCGCAGAGAGCGAGGGCACAGGGCCGCGGTCCACATGGAGGCGGCGCACACGGAGGCGACGCATGTAGAGGCGGCTCACATGGAGGGCGCCCACATGGGCGCGGCGCACACCGACGCCGCATCCACCGACGAGCCGCACGCCCACGCGCTCGTCTCCGATCCGAGCGTCCGGCCCGACGGGAACACACCCACGGGATGACCACACCCACCACGACGCCCGCCCCCACCCCAGCGTCACCTCCCGCCCCCGCACCCGTCTCCACCCACACCCCCACACCCAGCGCGACCCCAAGGAGTGGATCCACCATGGCGAGCGATGCGCCGACGGCCCAGGAATCCGACCTCGACTGGCTGATGAGCGGCCTGGTGCAGCGCGTACCGCACACCAGCAGCGCGGTGCTCCTGTCCTGCGACGGTCTGGTGAAGTCCGTCCACGGCCTCGACCCCGACAGCGCCGACCACATGGCGGCCCTGGCCTCCGGCCTGTACTCCCTCGGCCGCAGCGCGGGCGTCCGGTTCGGTGACGGCGGGGACGTCCGCCAAGTGGTCGTCGAACTCGACTCGACCCTGCTGTTTGTCACCACGGCCGGCGTCGGCACCTGCCTCGCCGTGCTGGCCGGCCGAGACGCCGATGCCGCGGTGCTCGGCTACGAGATGGCGATGCTGATCAAGAGCGTCCGCCCCTACCTGGTGACCGCACCCCGGCAGCCCGCCGTCGAACCCCCGGCGATGAAGCATTGAGCGTGACGGCGGCCGGTGACGGGCCGTGGCTCGATGAGGCGGCCGGACGGCTCGTACGCCCCTTCACGGTCAGCAACGGCCGTACCCGGCCCACCATCGCGCTCGATCTGCTGTCACAGGTGAGGGCCACCGGAGCCGGCCCCCTCGGCTATCTCGGCCCCGAGCACGCCCAGGCGCTCGACCTGTGCCGCGCACCCGTCTCGGTCGCCGAGATCGCTGCGCATCTGCGGCTGCCGGCCGCCGTCACCAAGGTACTGCTCGCGGACCTCGTCGACTGCGGGGCGCTGACCGCCAAGCCCCCCGCCTTCCACCACAACCCCACTGACCGGTCTCTGCTGGAGGCAGTGCTCGATGGACTACGACGACAGCTCTGACCCGTTCCCCACCGCGCTCAAGATCCTGGTGGCGGGCGGGTTCGGAGCGGGCAAGACGACCTTCGTGGGGGCGGTGAGCGAGATCGCGCCGCTCAGCACGGAGGAACTGCTCACCACGGTCAGCGCCGCGACCGACGACCTCCACGGCATCGAGAACAAGGTCGAGACGACCGTGGCGATGGACTTCGGCCGCATCACGCTCGGCCCGGAGCATGTGCTGTACCTGTTCGGCACGCCCGGGCAGGAACGGTTCTGGTTCATGTGGAACGAGCTGTCCGAGGGCGCGCTCGGCGCGGTGATCCTCGCCGACACCCGCCGCCTGGCGGACTGCTTCGCCGCCGTCGACTTCTTCGAGGAACGCGGCCTCGGCTTCGTCATCGCCGTCAACGAGTTCGACGGCGCCCACCGCTACGAGCCCGAGGAGGTCCGCGCCGCCATCGGCCTCGATCCGGCGATCCCCGTCGTCCGCTGCGACGCGCGCATCTCCAGCTCCGGCATCCAGACGCTGCTCACCCTCGTACGCCACCTGATCGCACACACCCCGGCCCCCACGCCGCCGAGCCACGGCGCCCGTACGTGAAACCCACACACCGCTCACGGAGCCCGCACATGTGGTACACCAACTGAGCGAACTGACCGGGCACGGCGGGTTCGACAAACGGTCTGCCGCGGTGAGCCGGACGCGTCGCGCAGCGCGTGAAGGAAAGCTGTGGCGGCGGTTAAGAAAACCTCGATGGACCGGGCCTCGCGCATACGGCAGATTGCAACGGGAATCCCCCCGTCCCCGCTGCGGGCTCCTTCGGCCTGCCCGCGGCCGGGATCTCACCCACAGGAGCCGTAGCGTTGAAGGCGCTGGTCAAGCAGAAGGCGGAGCCGGGACTGTGGCTCGCGGACGTCCTGGAGCCCGCCGTCGGACCGGGTGATGTGCCGATCGAGGTCCAGCGGACCGGAATCTGCGGCACCGACCTGCACATACGGTCCTGGGACGGCTGGGCGCGGCAGGCGATCCGTACGCCGCTCGTCCTCGGGCACGAGTTCGTCGGCCAGGTCGTGGCGACCGGCCGGGACGTCACCGACATCCGCATAGGGGACCGGGTCACCGTCGAGGGCCACCTGGTGTGCGGCCGGTGCCGCCCCCTGGCCGGGCGCCGCCAGTTGTGCCGGGCCACGGTCGGCCTGGGCGTCGGCCGCGACGGGGCGTTCGCCGAGTCTGTGGCCCTGCCCGCCGCCAATGTCTGGGCGCACCGGTTCCCCGTCGATCTCGACGTCGCCGCGATCTTCGATCCGTTCGGCAACGCGGTGCACACCGCGCTGTCCTTCCCGTTGGTCGGCGAGGACGTGCTGATCACCGGCGCCGGGTCGATCGGTCCGATGGCCGCCGTGGTGGCCAACCTCCATCGGTCAGGAGAAGCTGGACCGACTCCAGGGTCAGCTGGGACAAGTGGATCTATCTCATCCGCAACAGCCCGTCGCAGCTCTACACAGCTCTCCGCAGGCAGATCGAGGCATACGCAAACGAACTCGCGGCACGCGTCGACACCGGGACCGACTACTGACGGACAGCATCCGTGCACGCGCCGAAACCATCTGTCGCGGTCGGCGGTCCCATACGCTCAGCTGACCAAAGTGCCCTGGTGAAAGTACATCCGCCAGCCCGTCTCTGTCAGCCGCCACACAGAGCTTCGCCATGCCCGGTGGCCTTGGTTGTCGGCGAAGTACGTCAGATGAACGACGCCCGGAGCAAGGACGACCCCGTACATTTCGCTGACCTTGACCGGAGACTCCGGGGACACCGATCCATCACTCGTCACCGTGAGGATCGACTCCACATCCCACCGGCGTCCAGAAGCTCCGATCTCGGTGAATTTCGGATCCAGAAGCTCCAGCACACGGGCCGGGGAAGCCCGCACATCAGGATCGAGAAGCTGCAACTCCCCATCAATGGCTGCTTGCACGGCCTGCTCACTCTCATCCGCCATGCAGGAACCCTACGGACGCCCTCTCCCGAGGAACATCGATTTGTTCACCCGACGTCGCGACGACCTGGCGAGCTTGAGGCCAACGGATGGCAACCATCGCGACCAAGTGTCAGCTAGCAGGAACAGCCGCAGCCCAGCGGGTGGGCACCGCGTGAGAGGGGCATTGTCGGTGGCAGCGGCTACCGTGCCTGTCATGCCGGACGCCGAAGACGTACGCCGTATCGCCCTGTCCCTGCCCGAGACGACTGAGAAGACCGCCTGGAACATGCCCACGTTCCGGGTCGCCGGGAAGATGTTCGCCACGCTGCCCGAGGACGAGACCTCCATCGCCGTGCGCTGCCCCAAGGAGGAGCGCGACGAGCTGGTGCTGGCCGAGCCGGAGAAGTTCTGGATCGCCGGACACGAGGCCCAGTTCGCCTGGGTCCGGGTCCGGCTCGCCGCGCTGGACGGCGACGGCGAACTGCGGGACATCCTCGCCGACTCCTGGCGCCAGGCGGCCCCGCCCCGGCTGCTGGAGGCCCACCCGGGGGTGGGAGTACCGGGCGCCGCGTAAACCGCTGCGCCGCCGCCGATGGGCCGTGGCATGATCCCACGGCGACAGCGGCGACAGCGGCGACAGCGGCGACAGCGGCGACAGCGGCGAACTGCGGGGGAGCGGGCACGGGACGACCGGGGCGTCGGCACGGCGGGACAGCGCTTCCCGGGCCGGGCCCGGCGGCGCGGGCGACAAGCCAGAGCAGACCGTCTGATGGTCACGGCACTTCGCCCTGTTCTTCGTGGCCCGCCCCTCTCACGCGCCTGGGCGACGCCATGCTGTCGGTGGCCCTCGCCGCCCGAACTGCCGCTCGCCCTGCCCGCCGCCATGGCCGGACTGCGCATGGGCCTGCCGCGGCACGGGCTACGGCGCGGGCGCGGTCGGCCGCACGGACGACGACCGTACGCCGCTCATCCCCGGGTCGGCCCGGCGGCGAACGCCTCGATCCGCCCCCGCAGGCCCGCCGCGTCGAGCCCGTGCGCGGCGGTGTGCTCCTCGGCGGTCCCGTACCGCCGCAGCTCGCTTCGCCCCACCCCGAGGCCGAGCACCCGGTGCGGCAGGTCGGACAGTGCCTCGCTCACCGCCGCCGTCGAAGTGCCGGCCAGATACGGCTCGACGAGGACCACATCCGTGCCCGCCGTCTCCGTGGCGCGGCGCAGCGCCGCCGTGTCGAAGGGCCGTACGGTCGTCGCGTACAGGACGGTGACGTCGAGCCCCTCGGTGGCGGCGAGCACGGCGTCCAGCGTCGGACCGACGGCGACGACCACCGCGGCACGCCCCTCCCGGAGGGTGCGGAAACCCCGCCCGTCGACCTTGTACGCCCGCCGGTTGGCGAGCATGGACAGCCGGACATACACCTTGTCGTCGCCCGCCGCGACCGCGTGCCGCAGCAGGGTCTCGGCCTCTTCCGGGTGCCCCGGCACATGCACGGTCCAGCCGTCCAGGGTGTCGAGCAGCGCCACATCGCCGGGCGCCATATGGGTGTAGCCGGCGGGGGGCCAGTCGAACGAGGCAGCGGCGCTGACCAGCACCGCCCCGGTGTTCTGGTGCCCGAGGTCCAGTTTGACCTGCTCGAAGGGGCGCTCCACGAGAAAGCTGGCGAAGGTGTGCACCACCGGCCGCATCCCGGTCAGCGCCAGCCCGGCCCCGGCCCCGACGAGCAACTGCTCGCGAATCCCGACGTTGATCACTCGGTGCGGATGTCGGCGCTGCGCATCGGCGAAGGCATCCTTGCCGACCTCCGCGAGGACGACGGCGACCCGCGGGTCCTCGTCGAGCAGCTGGGAGACGACGGGGGCGAATCGGTCACGCATGGTCTCCATGGGGGATGACCCTTCTTACGGAAGTACGGTGATTTCAGGCGGACTTGGGTTCGACGCGGGCCACCACCACATGCGGGCGGCCCGGGTGCGCGGCGGTGAAGGCGGCGTACAGCGCCTCGTGGTCACGGCCGTCGACGGTGCGGGCCGACCAGCCGGCCGCCTCGAAGCGGGCCGCGATCCCGCCGGGACGGGCGTGGCTGGCGGAGGCGTTGTCGACGACGACGGTGTGCAGCCGCTCCAGCCCGGCCGGGCTGGCGAAGGCGATCGCCTCGTGGTTGCTGCCCTCGTCCAGTTCGGCGTCCCCGGTCAGCACCCACACCCGTGGCTCGGTCCGTCCCTGGGCCCGCAGCCCCAGCGCGGTGCCCACGGCGATGGGCAGCCCATGGCCGAGCGACCCGCTGCTGATCTCGACGCCCGGCACCAGCACCCGGTCCGGGTGGTGCCCGAGCGGCGACTCGTACGACCCGAAGGCGGGCAGCCACTCCACCGGAATGAAGCCCTTCGCGGCCAGCACCGCGTAGTAGGCCATCGGCCCGTGCCCCTTGCTCAGCAGGAACCGGTCCCGGTCCGGATCGTCCGCCCGGTCGGGTTCGACCCGCAGCACCCGGTCGTAGAGCACCCACAGCACGTCCAGCGTGGAAGTGGCAGCCGGTCCGTGTTTCTCGTCGCCGGTCATCAGCCCCATCAGCCGGGGCAGGTCGGCATAGGCGTACACACTGCTGCGTTCGTCGGTGATCGTCATACCGTCCAGGCTGCAACCTCAAGCGAGGTTCAGGTCAAGCGAAGCCACCCTGCGTCGCCCCGGTAAACGGATGCGTGATCACCGGCCCGAGTGCGGTATGGTTTCCCTGCGCGTTTGGCTGAGGGAAACCCCAGGTCAAACAGCATCGGGACGTGGCGCAGCTTGGTAGCGCACTTGACTGGGGGTCAAGGGGTCGCAGGTTCAAATCCTGTCGTCCCGACTGGAGACAGTCGCAGGTCAGGGGCGGTTTCGGAGGCATCCGAAACCGCCCCTTGATCATACTTGGGGAGCATGTGGGGACCGGCGCGCTTGCCCGAGGTCAGCGTGAGGTGCGCGGAGAGCGCCGCCCCGGCGGCCGTGATCTTGTGTACGTCCGGGTGCAGGTAGCGCTGGGTAGTGGTCAGTGATCCGTGGCCGGCGATCCTGCGCAGGACGTGCACTTGGACTCCGGCGTCGGCGAACCAGGTCAGTCCGGTGTGCCGGAGGTCATGGCGGCGCAGGTTCGTAGCCGAGCCTGGTGACCACGTCGTCCCAGTGCGTGGCATCGCGCAGGACGGCGGTGGAGATGCGTCCGCCGCGTGGGCCGGTGAACAGACCTATACGGTCACAGCACTGGCAACAGTCCCCGGACAGCGGGCCAACCTCATGGTCCACCGCGAGTCCTCAGAGGGAACCTTGACCCGACTTCCGCGCCTGGAGGTCGTAGACGGGTTCCCCTTCGACGAACGTCATCTTGACTTTGGTGGCGTGGACTTGAGTGATCGGTACCTCGAAGGGGTTCTGGTCGACAACGATGACATCGGCGAGCATGCCGGGTTCGATGCGTCCTATGCGATGGGCCATGCCCTGGACACCGTCGGGGCCCGGGCCCCTTTCCTCAGTCGCTCCGACGCTCACTCAGCATCAGGAGGACCGGCCATGAAGGTCGTCGTCGACATGAACAAGCGCCAGGACCACGGCCAGTGCGTCTTCGCCGCCCCGGACGTCTTCCGGTTCGACGACGCCGGGCACCTCGCCTACGTGTCTGACCCCGACGAAGCGCTGCGCGACGAGGTCGAGGAGGCTGCCGATGTCTGCCCGCTCCAGGCCATCCGGATCGAGGACTGAGTGATCAACCTGTGGAAGTTCCTCGGCGAGGGCCTGCCTGACAAACGGTGGGTCACCATCGGCGTCTGTCAGACCGGCGACATGGAGGACCATCTGCGGCTGGGTCGGGCGCTGGCCGACGGTATCGCCGCCACCCCGGGCCGCCGGGTGCTGCTCATCGCCTCCGGTGCCCTCTCGCACACCTTCTGGCCACTGCGCGAGCTGCGCGACCACGAGTCCGGCGACCCGAGGCACATCTTCACGCCGGAAGCACGCCCCTGCTGGACGCCGCCGTCCGCGTGGTGGCCCGCGGCGGACTGCGCAAGCTCACCTACCGGGCCGTGGCGGAGGAGGCCGGCGTCACCCACGGGCTGGTCGTCCACCACTTCGATTCGCGGGAGGCGCTGATCGAGGAGGCCGTCACCCATGCCATCCGCACGTCCGTGAGCAGCAGCGCGCTGCAAGGCAGCCGACTTCGTCAGCGGGCTCACGGACATGGTCGAGTCGAGTCCTGAACTGCAGGCGTTCCAGTACGAGTTGCTGCTGGAGGCACGGCGTAAGCCGGAGTTGCTGCCTCACCTGCGGAGTCTGTACGAGGAGTACTTCGAGGCCAGCCGACGGGAGCTGTCCCGGATGAGTCCCCGGCCGGTGAGCCGCGGACTGTCCCGGCTGGTCTTCGCCGCGCTGGAGGGACTGGTGCTGCACCAGCTGGTCTTCGGCGAGCGCGATGTCACCGAAGAGGCCCTGTCAGAACTCAGGGCCTGGCTCGATGGTCTGGCCGAGGGGTCCGTCGGAGACTGACCCAGCTCTCTCACGATCGCCTTCGCTTTTCCGCGACCACCCCCTTGCCAAATGGATAGTTGCCCACCACGATGAGGCAGTTCGTTTGACCTGAAACGACATTCTCGTTCTCTGGCAGGTGATTCGTGTGGGCAGTCAGATGGTTCCCGCCGAGCGGACCACGCGGAGGGAGGCCCGCTCTTCAGCCACGCTCAAACCCAACGCCCTGGGCGTCCTGGGCATCCTCTTCTTCGTTCTGTCCGGTCAGGCGCCTCTCACGGGCATCGCCGGCGCAGCCCCCATCTCGGTCGCGACCGGCAATGGTTCCGGCACACCGGCCGCCTACGTGCTGGCCGGCATCGTGGTCCTCCTTTTCTCCATCGGGTTCGTCGCGATGGGACGGCATGTCGTGGACGCCGGAGCCTTCTACACCTACATCGGCACGGGCCTTGGCCGGACCGCCGGAGCGGCAAGCGCGAGCGTCGCCCTGTTCTCCTACTGCGTCATCCAGGCCGCCATATACGGACTGTACGGCTCCATCGTCAGCTCGATCGTCGCCCAGCACACTGCACTTGACCTGCCGTGGTGGGCGTACACGCTGGTCACCATGGCCGTCGTGCAGGCGCTCGGGGCCGCCGGAATCGAGACGGGGGCCCGCGTCCTGGCGGTGCTGGTGCTCGCCGAGTTCAGCATCCTGCTGGTCTTCGGCCTCGTCACCCTGTTCAAGGGCGGCGGGCCGGAGGGGCTGGGGGTGACGGAGAGCTTCTCCGCCTCGGCGGCTCTGCAAGGCGCACCCGGTGTCGCCGTCATGTTCGCCATGGCGTCGATGTTCGGTTTCGAGGCCACCGCGATCTACGGCGAGGAAGCCAAGGAGCCCGCCAAGACAGTACCCCGGGCCACCTACCTGTCGGTCATCGTCGTCACCATCTTCTTCGCCCTGGTCTCCTGGATGCTCATCTCCGCCTACGGCGCGTCCAAGGCGCCTGGGGCGGCGGGCAAGGCCCTGGCCTCCGGTGACTCGGCCGGCTTCGTGTTCGCGCCCATCGCTGCCCAGTTCGGCGGCTGGGCCGGCGACGTCCTGCCCGTCCTCCTCGCCACCTCACTGTTCGCAGGCATCCTCACGTTCCACAACTCCGCCAACCGCTATCTGTTCTCCCTCGGCCGGGACAGACAGTTCCCCCGCTCCCTGGCTCGCCTCAACAGACGGCAGGCGCCGTCGATCGCAGGTTGTGTGCAGACTGCCATCGCCCTGGCTCTGGTCGTCCCGTTCGTGCTGACCGCCAAGGACCCCGTTGTCACTCTCTTCTCCTGGTTCAGCGGGCTGGCCGTCCTGGCAATGATGCTCCTCTACCTGCTGACCTCCGTGTCCGTCGTGGTCTTCTTCCGCCGTCGACGCGCGGACCAGCACCTCTGGAACACCCTGATCGCTCCTGTGCTGGGAACGCTCGGCATCGCGGGCGCCAGCTGGCTCATTCTGGCCAACTTCACCACCCTCATCGGCGGCGAGGTCGGCACGGCCGTGTGGCTCGGGCTCACGGTGCCCGTCGTGATGGCCCTCGGGGCAGCCAACGCACGCATCCGAGGCCGCCGCATCGGGCCCCACGACGGCCGATGAATGGCTCAGTAAAGCCAAGACGCTGGAACTGCCCGGATCGCACTCCATCAACGGCGTCGATGAAGCAGGTGCCGGCTGCACCTTCGCGGGCCGAGATCGACGCCGCCGTCACCGCGGCACGCCGCGCGTTCGACACCGGCCCATGGCCACGCCTGGCCCCAAGGAACGCGGGCAGGTGCTGGTGCGCCTCGCCGATCTCCTCGAAGAACACCGCTCCGAGTCGGCGCTCACACCAGGACATGGGCGGCCCCGGAATCGAGCATCGCCACCTCCGGCACCCGGTTTCCATCACCTCGAACTCTGCCCTGGCCTGCACCATCGGCGCCGACAAGGCGGAGGCGTCCTGCTATCACCATCAGCACGTGGACCGACTGGGGCAGGGGCTGACCGTGACCGCACGCGCCGCCGACGGGACGGCAGAGGCCGTCGAACTCGCCGCCGACGACGCCTGGTTCCTGGGGGTGCAGTGGCATCCCGAGGGCACCGCACACGAGGACCCGGCACAGCAGCGTCTCTTCGAAGGGCTGGTGGAAGCCGCAGACGATCGCGGCTGATGAACCGAACTATACGGCGGTGCAGAACCTCATGCGGAACACGATCGCGCCGCAGTTCATCAACAAGACCTGCGGCGTGGTTGAGTGATCCGCTGCGTGATCGGTGCAGGTGTTCCTACTGCACCGATCACGGAGCACGGTCGCCTATGGACCGGGCCGCCGTTGACGCTGATGGTCTGGCCGGTGAGGCCGTCGGACTCGGCGCGGTGTTGCAGTGAGCGCTCTCCGACCTCACGCTGATGCGTGATGAAAAGACCTTCGACGCCTACTCCTGGGGGTCAAGGGGTCGCAGGTTCACATCCTGTCGTCCTGACCGGCTTCGTCGCAGGTCGAAGGCCGTTTCCGCGGGTAGCGGAGGCGGCCTTGGCCATGTCCGGGCCGGTTTTCGCAGTCAGCCCGAATGCGGGGCATCCGTCTTGATCAGCGACTTCTGGACTTCTCACTGCCGGGCCGCGAGAGATTTGAACAGCTCACAGTACTGGTCCCGGATCGGGGCTCCCTAGGCTGCCGGACAAGTGAGCACCCTCACGGCCAGGACAGCCCCGCCGGGGGAGCAGGGCATCGCGGACCCACCGAGGAGACTTCAGATGACAGTAGTCGGGCAGCCGCCGGGCAAGGCAGCGATGGATGTGCTGATCATCGGGGCGGGTCCCTCCGGAGCGACGTCGGCCCGGATTCTGGCGGAGAGCGGCTACCGGGTCACCGTCCTGGAACAGGGCGGCTGGGTGAACCGTAACGACTACCCGAGCGACAAGCTGGAGCGGGACGTCCTGCTCGCGAGTTCATGGTCGGCGGATCCCAACGTGCGGCGCGGTGCCTGGGACTACCCCTGCGATGTGTCCGAGGCCGATGTGCATCCCTTGAACTTCAACGGTGTCGGCGGCAGCAGCATCTTCTTCGGCGCCGAATGGCCCCGCTTCATCCCCTCCGACTTCCGGGTGCGCAGCCTGTACGGATTCGCCGACGACTGGCCGCTGACGTACGAGGACCTGGAGCCCTACTACACCCTGCTCGACGAGATGGTCGGCGTCTCCGGGCGCCCGGGTGACCCGGCGTACCCGCCGACCGTCGAGCCGCCGATGCCCGGTGTGCCGATCGGCCGCATCGGTGTGAGGGCCGCCGAGGGCATGAACAGGCTCGGCTGGCACTGGTGGCCCGGCACTCAGGCCATCATGACGAAGACCCACGGCGACCGGGGCGCGTGTGCGCGCTGGGCCACGTGCATGGCGGGGTGTCCCGAGGGCGCGAAGGGATCGTTCGACGTGGCGATGTGGCCTGCGGCGCTCGCCGCGGGCGCAACCCTGATCACCGAGGCCCGGGTGCGTGAGGTGACCGTCGATGGGGCCGGCCTCGCCAACGGTGCGGCCTGGATCGACGCCGCGGGCCAGGAGCACCACACCTCCGCCGCGGTCGTCATCGTATGCGCGAACGGCGTCGGCACCCCACGCCTGCTCCAACTGTCCACCTCCAACCGCTTCCCCGACGGTCTCGCGAACTCCTCGGGCCTGGTCGGCAAGCGGCTGATGATGCACCCCTTCGTCGGCGTCATGGGCATCTACCCCGACCAACTCGAAAGCTGGCTCGGCCCGTTCGGCGCAAACCTGTACTCCCTGCAGTTCGCCGAGACCGATCTGAGCCGGGGCTTCGCCCGCGGCGCCAAGTGGTCGGCGATGGCGATCCCGGGCCCGATGGAGATCCTGTCCAGGTACGCCGAACTGCCCCTCGCCGAACGGACCGGTGCAGCCGGCCAGGCTCTCGTCGAACGCGCCCTCGGCCGGGCCTTCGAGTGGGCGGCCTCCATCGAGGACCTGCCGGACGAGACCAACACCGTGACGCTCAGCCCCGACACGGTGGACGGTTCCGGAATCCCGGCACCGAAGATCACCTACCGGCTCTCCGAGGACAGCGTGCGCAACCTGGAATGGAACGTGGCGCGCATGCACGAGGCGCACCAGGCCGCCGGGGCGATCGAGACAAAGGTCGTGCCGTGGATGCCGGGTGTCGGCTGGCACATGCTCGGGACGGCCCGGTGCGGTGACGACCCGGCCACCTCGGTCGTCGACCAGTACGGCCGTGCCCACGACGTACCCAACCTCTTCGTCCTGGACGGCAGCGTGTTCGTGACGTCGTCCTCGGTCAATCCGACGTCGACGGTGGTGGCCTTCGCCGCCCGCGCGGTCGAGCACCTGATGGACACGGCGAGCGATCAGAAGGTTCCGGTGTGACCATGGACATTCAGCAGACTCAGCGGACTCAGCAGCCTCAGCGGACTCAGCGGAAGAACGCGATCGACGACCGGACCCGCGGCGGTCTCGCCTCGATCCTCGACGTGCTGCTTCCGGGCACCGAGAAGCTTCCGTCCGGACGCGCGGTGGGCGCACACCTGGAGCTGCTCGACCAGGCACTGGAGGCCGACCCACGACTGGAACCGGCCGTCACCAGGGCCGGAGAACGGGCAGTCGCCTCGCGGACGTGCACGTTCGCGGACATCGAGCGCTGGATAGGGGAGGACCTCGAACAGGTGGTGTTCGCCCTGCACTCCGCCTACTACATGTCGAGCGAGGTGCGTTCCGCGCTCGGCTACCCCGGCCAGGCCCGCCGCCCGATCGCGCTCGCCACGCCGGAAGAGGTGTGCTCCGACGAGCTTGTCGCTCCCGTACTGGCACGCGGCGCGGTCTATGTGCCCGCGCCCGAGTAGCGTGCCGTCGCCGGCCTGCGGCCCAAGCCACCACTGACCCCACCCACGCCGTCCGCCAACCGGACCGTACTGAACGACTGGAGGACGTGCTCATGCCACTTCAGATGCCTGCGGGCAAGCGACTCGCGATCTCGCTCGGCCCGGACTTCGACGCGCACAGCGTCTGGATGGGCACCTTCCGCTCCACCTCCCAGACACTGCTGTCACGCGGCGAGTTCGGTGCCGAGGTCGGCGTCCCCCGTCTGCTCGACACCTTCGAGCGGTACGGCATCACCACCACCTGGTTCGTGCCCACGCACACGATGCAGACCTTCCGCGCCGCCGTCGACGCGATCGTCTCCGCGGGCCACGAGATCGCCGCCCACGGGGTCTACCACGAGTACGTCCCCAAGCTCGATCCGGACGAAGAGCGGCGCCTGATCGAGCTACAGGTGGCACAGCACGAGCGTCTCCTCGGCACCCGGCCCGGCGGATACCGCTCACCGGCCCTGGACGTCACCGGCATCACGCTCGACCTGCTCGCCGAGTACGGCTTCGACTGGGACTCCTCGCTGATGGGCCGCGACTTCACGCCGTACCACCCGCGCATGGTCACGCACCTGGACCTCGAACGGGGCAACACGTTCGGGCCGGAGAGCCAGGTGCTGGAGTTTCCCGTGCACTGGTGCCTCGACGACTTCCCCGAGCTCGAGTCGTTCAAGGGCAGCCCGCTCATGCAGTCGAACCAGACAGTCCTCGAACGCTGGAAGGACAGCTTCGACTTCGCCTACCAGCGCTGCTCCGGCGGCATCATGACCTTCGCCCTTCACCCGCAGACCATCGGCCGGGCGAACAACATGATCATGCTTGAGCGCTTCCTGGACCACGTCGTCAGCCACGACGGCATCTGGTTTCCCACCCTGTCGCAGGCGTACGACGCCTGGTCGGATGCCGCGCCGGCCCGACCGGACAGCGACCCGCACTCCACCCACCCGCACTCCACCCACCCGCACTCCACCCACCCGCACTCCACCCACCCGGAGAACACCCGGCCGGCCTGACCAGCCCGACATCCTCGGCCTCGGCGCGCAGCAGCGACCGCCTCGCCGAGTTCACGAGAGCGTCGGTCAACCTTGCGATGTCCGCTCCGAGTTCGCGCTGTCGGCCCCCGTTCCGGTCACAAGTGACCGGGCCGGGTCTTGTGCGGATCACAGTTCCCGGCCCGGTGCCGCAGGACAAGACTGACCAGCCAAGAGGCCGTACCCGTCTCCCGTACCCGTCTCGGTTCAGCCCGCTCTCGCGGCCCGCGCCTCACCGTTGTCCAGGAGGTCGACGTCCCCATGCACACCGCCCCGCTCGCCGGTCCGTTCTTCGACCACTGGCGCGCAGCCCCCGAGGACGGCAACGTCTCCGTCGCCCACAACCCTGCGACCGGTGAGCCCCTCGCCGCCTTCCGGAACGCGACATCCGAAGAAGTCGCCGCCGCGGTGGAGAAGGCGACCACGGCCTTCCGCACATGGGGCCGCACCACACCGGCCGAGCGGGCCACGCTGCTGCTTGCCCTCGCGGACCGGCTGGAAGCCGCCCGCGAGGACCTCGCGACGGCGGAGAGCCTCAACGTCGGAAAGCCGCTGGGCCCGGCCCGCGAAGAGATCGCATACGACGCGGACGTGCTGCGGTTCATGGCGGGCGCCGCACGGATCTCCCAGGCCGGCGCGGCGGGCGAGTACGTGGACGCAAGCACCTCCATGACCCGGCGCGAACCCCTCGGCGTGGTCGGGCTGATCACTCCCTGGAACTATCCGCTCATGGAGGCGGTGTGGAAGCTCGCCCCGGCGCTGGCGGCGGGCAACACCGTCGTGCTCAAGCCCTCCGAGCTGACGCCCCTGTCGACGCTCCTGTTCGCCCAGCTGGCGCGGGAGGTGCTCCCCGACGGTGTCCTGAACCTCGTCCTCGGTGACGGCGGCACAGGCGCGGCCCTCGTGGAGCACCCCGCCGTGCGCATGGTGTCCCTGACCGGAGACGTCTCCACCGGCAAGAAGGTCGCCGCCGCGGCCTCCGCCACGCTCAAGCGCGTCCACCTGGAACTCGGCGGCAAGGCGCCGGCCCTGGTCTTCGCCGACGCGCCCCTGGAGGCCGTCGCCGGCGAGCTGGCCGCGACCGGCTACCTCAATGCCGGCCAGGACTGCACCGCGCCCTGCCGGATCATCGTCGAGGACGCCGCCTACGACTCCTTCACCCATGCCTACTGCAAGGCCGTGGCCGACCTGCGGTGCGGTGACCCCGAGGACGAGCTGTCCCACTTCGGCCCGGTCATCTCACAGCGGCAGCTGGAACGCGTCGAGGGCTTCGTCGAGCGGGCCCGCTCGGCGGGTGCTTCCGTTCTGGTCGGCGGCAACCGGATCGATCGCCCGGGTTGGTTCCACGAGGCCACCGTGATCACCGACGTGCGGCAGGACGACGAGATCGTCCAGCGTGAGGTGTTCGGCCCGGTGGTCACCATCCAGCGCGCGGGCTCGGACGACGAGATGCTCGCGATGGCGAACGGGGTCGACTACGGTCTGGCCGCCAGCGTCTGGACGACCGATGTCGCCCGGAGCCTGCGCTTCACGCGGGAACTCGCCTTCGGCACCGTGTGGCTCAACCAGCATCTCGTCCTGGCCAACGAGATGCCCTTCGGCGGCTTCGGCCAGTCCGGCTACGGCAAGGAGCTCTCGGCCCATGCCGTCGACGAATACTCCCAGGTCAAACACGTCATGCTGAAGGCCACGGGCTGATGCGCCGCCCCGATGGGCAGCCGCGCGCGGTCACACACCGTCCGACAGCCGCTCACCGCTTGACACACAGCGCATCCGAAGACACACAGCGCATCCGAGGAGAACCACATGCCGATCCCGCCGAAGGCGACGGTCCTTCCCTACGACGAGAGCAGGGCCAGGCCATTCGGCCCAGCGGTCATCGAGCATCGCACCGCGCAAGCCGGGTTCGGCCAACTCGGCAGCTACTTCATGACGTTCCCCGACGGCGGTTACGCGGACCCGTGGCGCCTGGAGTACGAGGAGTCGATCTACGTCATCAGCGGCGAGGCATCTCTGCTCGTCATCGGCGACGAGGGCGAGACCGACCTGCGGGCCGGCGCGGGCGAGCTGATCGCACTCCCCGACGGGACCACCGTCCGCTACGGCGGCGAGCCGGGCACCCGCCTGCTGTTGTCGATCGCGCCGGTCGACCGGGCGACGGCCGACTCCGCAGCAAAGACGGCCGACCCCGCAACAAGGACGGCCGACCCCGCAACAAGGACGGCCGACCCCGCAGCAAAGGAGACCGGCGCCGCGCCGCGTGTCCTGTTCCTGACCCCGTTCCACTTCGAGAAGTCGGAGCACGACGACGAGTTCGACGCCGTCCTCACCTCGCTGCTGACGGGACAGGGGAAACAGATCGTCTCCGCCCAGCACGTAGCACGCTTCGAATCCGCGGACGTCGACTACGACACCGCCCAGACGCAGGCCATTGTCAAGGCGGTGGAGCAGGCCGACGCCGAGCAGTACGACGCGGTCGTCATCGCCTGTCACTACGACCCCGCGCTGCGCGAGGCCCGCGCCGTGTCCCGGATCCCCGTCGTCGGACCGCTGCAGTTCACCACCGCCGTTGCCACGCAGTTCGGCCCGAAGTTCGCCGTGATCACCGACATCGCCGAGGCCGCGCCGGTCATTCGGGGGCTCGTGGACGACTACGGACACCGAACCGCCTGCGTCGGCGTGTCCGCCATCGGCTGGGAGGGCGACGCCATCCTGGAGAACCCCCGCGGCGCGGCGGAGGCGGTGGACCGCATCGTGGCCGACCTGGCCGCGGCGGGCGAGGCACAGTCCGTCGTCATCGGCTGCACCATCGTCTCCGCCGCCTACGAACAGCACCGGCGCCGCTTCCCGGACCGCGGAGTCGTCGTACTCAACAGCAATCTCGTCACCCTGAAGGGTGCGGCGGCCCTGGCTGCCAACTGACCGAAGGATCTCTCCACTCATGAACATTGTCGTCCTGGTGAAGTATGTGCCCGACGCCACCGCAGACCGCCGCTTCGAGCCGGACAGCACGGTCGACCGAGACGGCGTCGACGGCCTGCTGTCCGAGCTCGACGAGTACGCGATCGAGCAGGCACTCCGGATCAAGGAGGAGCGCGCCGACGAGGAGATCACCGTCACGGCCCTCACCGTGGGCCCCGACGACGCCGAGGACGCCCTCCGCAAGGCTCTGCAGATGGGCGCGGACGGCGCCGTGCACGTCTGCGACGAGGCCATCGCCGGTTCCGACGCGATCGCCACCTCGCTGGTCCTCGCCGAGGCTGTGAAGAAGGCGGGCGACGGCACCGTACCGGACCTGATCATGACCGGTATGGCCTCGACCGACGGCGGCATGGGCGTCGTTGCGGCCATGCTGGCCGAGCACCTGGGCATCCCGCAGGTCACCCTCGCGTCGCGGGTGGAGACCCGAGGCGACCGGGTGCACATCCGGCGCGACGGGGACGCCGCCACGGAATCGATCAGCGCCACCATGCCGCTCGTGCTGTCGGTCACGGACCAGTCCGGGGAGGTCCGCTACCCGTCCTTCAAGGGCATCATGGCGGCCAAGAAGAAGCCCCTGGAGACCTGGGACCTGGCCGACCTCGGCATCGACGCGTCCCTGGTCGGCCTGGACGCGTCCCGGACCACCGTCGAGACCACCGCCGCCCGCCCCCCGCGCACCACCGGCGAGATCGTCAAGGACGAGGAAGGCTCGGGCGCCGCTGCGCTCGCCGACTTCCTCACCGGCAAGAAGTTCATCTGAGAAGGAATACGACATGTCTGAGGTTCTGGTCCTCGTCGACCATGTGGCGGGCACGGTCAAGAAGCCGACGTACGAGCTGCTCGCGATCGCCAGGCAGCTCGGCGAGCCGTCGGCCGTCTTCATCGGCAGCGCCGATGCCGGCCAATCCGTCGCCGACGCGGTCAAGGCGCATGGCGCCGAAAGGGTCTATGTCATCGACGACACCGACATCAGGGACTACCTCGTGGCCCCCAAGGCGGAGGCGCTGCACCAGCTCGCGGCCGACCGGGACCTGGCCGCGATCCTGCTGTCCTCCTCGGCCGAGTGCAAAGAGATCGCCGGTCGTCTGGCCATCAAACTCGGCTCGGGCCTGATCACCGACGCCGTAGGCGTCGAGGCCGACGGCACCACCACACAGTCGGTCTTCGCCGGCGGTCAGACCGTCACCGGCAAGGTCACCACCGGGACCCCGATCATCACGGTCAAACCCAACTCGGCCGCCCCCGAAGAGTCGCCCGGCGCAGGTACCGTCACGCCGTTCGCCGTGACGATCTCCCAGGCCGCACAGACCGCCCGGATCGACGACACCCAGCCGCGCGCGGCCACCGGCCGTCCCGAACTGACCGAGGCGGCGATCGTCGTCTCCGGCGGTCGTGGCACCCGCGGCGACTTCGGACCGGTCGAGGCCCTTGCCGACACCCTCGGCGCGGCCGTCGGAGCCTCCCGCGCCGCCGTCGACTCGGGCTGGATACCGCACACCCACCAGGTGGGCCAGACCGGCAGGACCGTCGCCCCGCAGCTCTACGTCGCGGCCGGTATCTCCGGCGCCATCCAACACCGTGCCGGCATGCGGACATCGAAGACCATCGTGGCCGTCAACGAAGACGAGGAAGCACCCATCTTCGAACTCGTCGACTTCGGCGTCGTCGGCGACCTCCATACGGTCCTCCCCGCGCTCACCGCGGAAATCGACCGGCACAGAGCCTGAAGCGCGCGCACACCCAGGCTTGACGCATGAACGACGCTCCCGGTATGACCGCCGGGAGCGTCGTCGTTCCGCCCTACCACACCGGACGCGGTCCTCGTCGTGGAGATGGCAGGGCTTGCCGCCGAGTTTCGGACTTCTTCCCATGGAGGTGTCCGAAAGGAATACCTACCGTTCTGGCATCTCCAATGGCACGTGGTGCACGCCACACCAAGGCCCCATGGGCGGGCGGCGACGCATCCGTGAAATCAAGTGAGGGAGGATGCCATATGAGCACAGCGAGTGAAGCCGCTGCTGGTGCCGAAGTGGCTTCGAGCGGTGTGCACACCGCGAGCCTGCGCGGCAACATGGGTGTGCTCGAACTGATCTTCACGGTCGTCGCCTTCAACGGCCCGGTCGTGGTGTTCCTCGGGTTCATCCCGGTCGCGGTCCTGCTCGGCAACGGAATCGGAACACCAGTGGTGTTCCTCGTCTGCGGAGTGATCGTCACGATGCTGGCGGTGGGCCTGGTCACCATGTCCGCACGGCTGAAGAAGCCCGGTGGCTTCTACGCCCTCATCACCGCCGGCCTGGGCAGGGGCGTCGGCCTGAGTTCCGGCTTCACGGCTCTCACCTGCTACTTCGTGGCCCTGCTCAGCGCCTACGCGCTCGGCGGGATCGCCCTCAACACCGCCATCGTCGAGGTCTTCCACGGTCCCGAGGCCCCGTGGTGGGTGTGGGCCTGCCTGATGCTCATCGTGACGAGTGTGCTCGGCCACTTCAACATCAGCTTCTCGAGCCGCGTTCTCACACTGTTCCTGGCGTGCGAGCTGCTTCTGATGGTCGCCTACAACATCTCGGTTCTCGCAAAGGGTGGCGCGCACGGCATCGGCTTCGACTCCTTCACACCGCACCAGGTCTTCTCGGGCTCCATCCCGATCGCGTTCCTCTTCGGCATGGGCCTCTTCGGCGGCTTCGAGGCGACCGTGATCTTCCGCGACGAAGTACG
This sequence comes from Streptomyces sp. NPDC004752, assembly GCF_053601275.1. NCBI lineage: Bacteria > Bacillati > Actinomycetota > Actinomycetes > Kitasatosporales > Streptomycetaceae > Streptomyces > Streptomyces sp. NPDC004752. The sequence goes on from NZ_JBSGBN010000059.1 coordinate 47,429, forward strand.
CAAGCCGGAGCGCACCATCCCGATCGCGACCTACGGAGTGGTGGCGCTGCTCGCCGTTCTCTACGCCGTCACCGCATGGTGTTTCATCAACTCCTACGGTGCCGCCGCCGTCATGGACGTGGTCAACAAGAAGATGGTGACCGCGTCGACCGACAGCATCAAGCAGTACACCGGTCAGTTCGCGTACGACGCCGCGACGATCATGCTCTTCACCAGCTCGTTCGCTCTCGCTCTCGCGGCCCACAACATCAGCGCGCGATACATGTTCAACCTCGGCGCCGACGGCATCCTCCCCCGACGCTTCGGTCGGGCTCACGAACGGCACGTATCCCCGCACAGGTCCTCGCTCGCCCTCAGCGTGACCGCGCTGCTCGTGCTCGCCGTCTTCGCGATCACGAACGCACCCGAGGACGAACTCTACGCACGGCTGGCCGGCCTCTACAGCTATGTCTTCGTCATCATGCTGGTCCTCGTCACGCTCGCGATCGGTGTCTTCCTGCTGCGCGACCGCATACATGGAAAGGCGGTCGGACCGGCGGTGGCTTCGCTCATCGCCTTCGCCGTGCTGTGTGTAACGCTGGTCCTGGCGACCCAGCACTTCGACCTGCTCACCGGAGCGACGGGAACCCTGAAGAACATCCTGATCACCTTCATCTGGGGCGTCACCCTGGCCGGCGGCGGCCTGGCGTTCTACCTGAAGCGGAACCGCTCCGACGTCTACAACAGCATCGGTCGCCAGTAGGGAGCCGCCCGAACTGTTCCGGTCTTTCGGTGGCCACCGGACCTGTCCGGTGGCCACCGAAGCGCTTTCGGACTTGACGGCACCTGGGGAAAGTACGCCGCCGCGTCCTATAGAGGCGATGAGTTAGCGTTCCGGACCGATCGCCGCGCCGAACCGCGAGGTGAGCCCTTGCTGTGCGTCATCGAGTACGGCTCCGCCGGCATGCGCGACACGCGAATCTCCGATGGCCGTGGGCCGAGCACTTGGCGTGATGGAGCGGTTGAGGTCCGATTCGGCCCGGGCCATGGAGTACGCGGTCAAGGCGAGGAACAGTGACGACACCGCTGCCGGGTCCCGCAGGCTCACGTCGAGTGCCGCCTCGATCTTGGACAGGCGATAGCGCAGCGAATTGTGATGGACCGCCAAGACCTCCGCGGCCTCCATGATGTTCTGCTGGTACTCGAAGTACGTGGCCAGGGTCTGCATCATGAGCTTGTTGTCCTCGATGGGACGCAGCAGCTCGTCCGCCCAGGCCGTCATCTTTTCCAGGCCCACATCCGAGAACAGACGAGTGGCGAAGTCGAAGTCCTCGTAGACCATGCTGAGTTGGGACGCTTCGACACGGCGCAGCAGGACCAGGACGGCCAGCTGCGCATCATGATACGAGTCGGCTATGTCTCCCACTCCGTTTGTCTGCCGGCCGACTCCGAGCAGGAAGTCGCGTGGACTTCCATTGACCTTGACGAAGGTTCTGTGTGCCCCCCGGGCAGTGGCCTGGAGAAGGCCGACCACGGCATTTTCGCGCAGCACCAGCAGGTGAGGTATGTCCTCGGCCGTGAGTTCACGGTGCAGTGTGTGATACATGCTGTCCAGGGCGGCCGCATCGCGGACCGACGACGACTCCTGCGCGAGTTCGACCACGATGCACCGTGTCTCCTGGCCGAAGGCGAACCCCAGCGAGGCGAACTTCTCTGCCAGCTCGGCATCATGACGTTCGGCGCGCAGGGCCAGCGCCTGTTCGAGAATGGCACTCCGTACCGCCCGCTCCTGGCGCTGGGCGGCCAGTTCGATCTGCATGCTCGTCTCGGCCAGAGAGGCGGCGATGTACACCGCCGCCATCGAGTACTGGTCCGGGAACGAGGCGCGTCGGCTCGCCACCAGCAGCCAGCCGCCCTTGGCATGGTCGGACGCACCGTCAAAGACCCTCACCGCCATCCCTTGCCAGCCCTCGATCCCGAAGATCTGCGACTCGCTGCGGGTGCGCCTGATCTCGGGAAGCAGGAGCGACAGGGGAAGCGGCCCGGTGGGGTGTTCGGCCGCCCCGCTGCTGCTGATGATCGTGGCCACCGCGCTGCACACCTTGGCCACCCTTGAGGTCAGCGACTGAAGAGGGCGGGGAGCTGCCAGGGCCTGGGCAAGGGACCGCTGGAGCGTGGTGAGTCTGCGGGTGAGTGTCTCCTCGATCCGCGCGGTGGCACGGGCCACCTCGCTGATCAGCTCCGTAGGATCGGCGTCGCCCGGGAGGCCGAGGATGACGTGCTGACCCGCACAGTCATCCAGCGTGACAGCTGTGCCCGTCGTCGATATCGCAGAGACCGTACCGCGTGGCGCGTGCCCCGCCTGCACGCGCATCGCGATGATGAGCGACCCCGGGAGACTTTGCAGCTCTTGCAGATGCTCGCGCATCGAGGTGTCCTCACCCGGATCACGAAGCGAGATCAAGATGTGGTCTTCTCGTAGTTGAGTGTGCTCACCCGGGAGCAGGAGTCGGGCACCGCGCACCAGCCGCCCGCGTGCTGCGGGCCTGTCCACGAGCAGGGTCCATCCCAGCCGGTCGTTGCCCAGCAGATCACCGAGCGTGCAGCCAGCCGTGATCTCCGTCATGGAACATTTCCTCAACCAAGCGGCGAGTGTCTTCCATCTGCCGACCGCAGTCCGGATTCCGCCAGCTTAATGCGACCCCTGCCAGGCACGACTGTGGATGCCACGATGAATCGACCCCGTCTTCAGTACCTTCCCGAAGGAGGCGGGCTGAGTGCGCCTATAGGTTTGTGTCCTTGAAAAGAGCGAGCGCCCCGAGGCCGGCCTCTGCGGTTTTGTGGTGGCTCGGCGACCCGCGCGCCCTGTTCGACGGTCGCGTGTGTCGCATCCGCGGCTCAATGAAGGCGAGAAGGCGGTATGAGGGAGAGAGGTGCAGCTTCCCTTGCCGGAGCTGGAAGCGGCACGGCGCGAGGACTGGACTCTGCGGACATCGTGGTGGTCGGGGGCGGCATCGTCGGTCTCTGCACGGCTTACGAGCTGCGCAAGCGGGGCTTCGACGTCGTCATCGTGGAGCAGCGGTTCTTCGCGTTCGGCGCCACAGGCCGCAACCCGGGTTCACTGTGGTTGCAGGTGCGCCGCACAGGCACGGAGCTGGAGCTCGCCCGAAGAGGGCGCGAGGCATACGCCGCGCTCGAACGGGAGCTGGGCCCGACCTTCGAGTTCCGTCGCAACGGTGGGCTCTTCTTCTACGAGACCGACACCCAGGTCGCACACCTGGAGCGCTACGTCGAGGACCGCAAGAAAGCGGGGCTCCAGGTATCCATGGTCACCCGTCGCGAAGCGCAGAAGCTCTCGCCGATTCTCCCTGACACCGCCCTCGGCGGGGTGTACTGCCCGGACGACGCCCAGGTTGATGCACAGGCTTTCGCCCGCGGCATGGGGAGTGCGTGCCTGCGCAAGGGCGTGCGCGTGTATGAGAACACCGCCGTGCTGGGGACCATGCGACGGGGCGACACGGTGGTGGGCGTGCGTACGGTCCGTGGAGAAGTCCACGCCAATGCCGTTGTGTGGGCCACGGGAGCCTGGTCTGTGAACCTTCGCTCCGAGGGCATCGACCTGCCCCTTCAGACGACGCGGGTCGGTCAGCTGGTCACACAGCCGGTAGCGGCCGCACCCGGCCCTATCCTGCACGGTCCGCGGGGTGTGGCCGACTGTGGCGCCCTCACCGATCTCCCCGGGCATGATCCCGCCGCCTTCCCGCAGCCGCAGCCGTTGAACATGTCCGCCGACGATTTCGGATACGCCGACACACTCGCGCAGAGCACCGAAGGGTCGCTTCTCGTCGGCAACAGTGTGGACGGCCGCGGCTCGCTCAACCCCCACATCAGCTTGTCGGCCACTCAAACCATGATCGACACAGCGCTCGACCGCACTGGCAAGCTCGGCGAGCTCGGAGTCACCGGCCTGTGGGCGGGACTCGTGGGTACCACACCCGACCAGCTGCCGATCGTCGACAAGATCGACGGCCTCTACCTGAACACGGGGCACTCCTTCGGGATCGCCACCGGCCCCACATCCGCAGAGGTACTCGCCCAGATCATCGTCGACGAGCCGTGCGACTTGCGAGAGCAACTCGCCGCGGACCGGCCGGGCCTGCATGCCCGGGCCGTGACGACGACACCCCAGCCCTGAGTACGTTGTGGCCAACGGACCGGTCCCGCGGCTCAGGTCGCACGGGCAGCCGTAGAGTTGCGCGTCAACAGGCAGCGCTCCCGATTCGGCGCACGACGTGAGTTCCCTTCATCGGAGGTCCGGTGGCCATCGCCGAAACACCCTCATCGCAAACGCCCCAGGGCGCTCACAAGGCCGACGTCGAGGTGCAACGGAGGGTCGAGTGGCACGACACCGATGCCGCCGGCCATCACCATGGCACCGCCATCATCCGCTGGGTCGAGTCCGCCGAGGCCGAGCTGTTCCGCAGCCGCGGGCTGGGGCACCTCTACGGCCACATGCCGCGGGTACGGCATGAGGTCGACTACCTGGACCGTCTGTTCTTCGACCAGTGCATCACCATCCGCCTGTTCCTTGAGCGGCTGGGAAACACCTCGTTGGCGTACCGGTTCGAGATCCACGGTCCGGATGGGCCGGCGGCTCAGGGCAGAGTCGTCGCCGTCCACTGCGATGCCGAAACGGGCTCGGCCTCGCCCTTGCCGGACGAGGTGCGCACCGCTTTGACCAGCACCGTCGAAGAGGCGGCCGACAGCCGGACACCCCGGCGCTCATGACATGAGGCCACAAAGCAGGGTACGTAACGCGCTGGGCGTGGGCCGCTGGAAAAGTCACAACGCATGCTGACGATTACCGGAAACCGGCCAGTTGTTGGCCTCTTGGCCACTGACTAGCGTCCCGAGCAGCAATCCGACGGCCGACTCCCCACAGGAAGTGTGGCACCGCGATGAGTTCGATCAACGCTTCTCGGACGTTTCTCGATTCGAGTCCGAGAAAATCGGCGCCGAGAACATCAGCGCCGAAAACATCCGCGTAGTCCGCCAAGGCAAACCTGCCGTGCACGCACAATTCGTGACCTACGAAGGGAAACCACGGTGACGACTACGGCCCGAGTCGCCTCAGCCGATGACTCGCCCAGGGACCTGGTCGAGGAGGTCGAACAGCAAGCTCGGCAACGACCTGACGCCATCGCGTTGATCGATGGTCTCTCGACGCTGACCTATCAGCAGATGTGGGCCGGAATCGAGGCACGCGCGCGCAGCCTCCGGCGGGCAGGTGTCGCCCCGGGAGACCGGATCGCGCTGGTCGCAGAGAACTCCGCCGACTTCCTCGTCTTCACCCTCGCGATCTGGCACGCCGGAGGCGTACTCGTCACCATCTACCCATCGACAACCGTGCCCGACCTTGCATACTGCCTGACCAACAGTGATCCCGTACTGGTCCTTACGGACGCGCGCACTCGACAGAAAGTCGAGGAGGCCGCCCCTGAGCTGCCCCTCGCCTCCATCTCGGACTACGAGCCGGACATTCCTCCGACTCGGCAGGACACGCTGCCGAACCCGGACACAGACCGTGGGCGGCTCGGTCTGATCTGCTTCACCTCCGGCACCACGAGTCGGCCCAAGGCCGTCATGGTCTCTCACGAAGCACTCCACAACGGAGCCATGACCTATTCAGCGATGTGGCATCTCGGCCCGTCCGACCGCACCGTGGTCGCCCTGCCGATGGCCTGGCTCTACGGTCTGGATACGACAGCCATGGCGACCCTGGTGCGTGGCGGGTCGGTGATCGCGCTACGCCGAGCGCGGCCGGACGTGCTGGTCGAGGCCATATCGACGCATGGTGCGACCTTCCTGCCCGGGGTCACCACGATGTTTGTGAAGTTGGTCAACTACCTGGACGAGGCCACAGACACACCCGACCTCACCTCACTTCGCTTCTGCCTGTCCGCCGGTGAGCCGCGTAACGAACGTGCCTTCCTACGATGGGCAACACACACCGGACTGCCGGTATTCGACAACTATTCCGCCTCCGAATGTTTTCCGTTGGTGACGTACGACCCGATCAAGAACCCGAAGCCGAGACCCGGAGCAGCCGGGGTTGTCGCTCCGAACTCTGAGCTCAAGGTGGTCGACAGCAACGGAAAAGAGGTGGCAGCCGGCGAGATCGGCGAGGCTTGGGGACGCGGCCCCGGGGTCATGCTCGGTTATTGGCGTAATGAAGAACAGACCCGTGCGGTGCTCACCGATGACAACTGGTACCGAACCAGCGACCTGGTCCGCGTCGACGAGGCCGGCTACGTCCACGTGGTCGGCCGACTGTCCGACATGATCATTCGGGGAGGCAGCAATGTTTCGCCGGCCGAAGTCGAACGGACCCTGCGCCTGCACCCCGACATCGCTGACGCCTGCGTGGTCGCTCTGCCTGACGACATCTACGGACAAGAAGTCGTCGCGGCTATCGTCATTTCAGGCAACGCCCCGCTCGGTCTCGCGGACGCTCTTCAGTTCTGCCGGGACAACCTGCCCGCCTATAAGGTGCCGAGCCGAGCGATGATCCTCGATGAGCTACCACTGAGCGCCACAACCGGAAAAGTCGACCGCCGCCGAGTCAGTGACCTGCTACGGCACGGCTCGATTGCCGCCGGCTGACTTCTTTGCGGAGCGCCCCGGCTCACCCACCGCCGAAACGGATCGGACCCATGTCGATCGCAACCGAACGTGTGCGAAAAACCCTCGTCATCAGGCTTGATCGCCCGGCGAAACGCAATGCCATCGACCGGGACATGTCCCTGGCCCTGGACGCCGCGCTGAACACGCTCGAAGATGACCCCGGCCTGCGCGCGGGAGTGATCGCGGGCCACGACTCGGTCTTCTCCGCCGGCAGCGATCTGCGTAATGCCCCCGGGGACACCTGGACCGACCGAGGCGGGGAGTACGGTCTCATTCGCCGTCGGCGGGCCAAGCCGCTCATCGCAGCAGTGGAAGGGCTTGCCTATGGCGGAGGTTTTGAGATTGCCCTTGCCTGCGACATGATCGTCGCCTCGACAACCGCGACGTTCGCCTTCCCCGAGGTGCTTCGAGGCGTGCTGGCCGCCTCGGGCGGGCTCTTTCGCGCACCGCGAGCCCTCCCGCTGCATGTCGCGAAGGAGATGCTGCTCACCGGCCGGCCCTTGACCGCCGAGCGCGCTCACACGCTCGGACTGGTCAACCGTCTCAGTGAGCCCGGACAAGCCCTTGCGCAGGCACTACTGATCGCTGACGACGTGGCCGCCGCTTCCCCGGTGTCCGTCGAGGCGACGATGCGTGCTGTCGCCGATGTGGTGGAACGCGAGGACGAGCAGGCATGGCAGGCGACGGCCGAGGCATTCGCCGTGGTCCGGCAAGGTCCTGACGAGCGAGAAGGCATCAGTGCGTTCTTCGAGAAACGCTCGCCGAAATGGATGGGCGATCAGGTGTCCGACCGCTAGCGCCGAACCGCCGAGCGGCCACGACGCCGCTGCGGTCACATGGCCCCGCCCAGCGGGCGCCGGGAAGTACCTCACGCCGCCGAAATTCCCCCGTTGACGCTGATGGCTTGTCCGGTCAGGCGGGCGGCCGCCGGGCCGCCGAGAAATACGATCGTGTCGGCCTGATCGTCGGCGGACGGCAAGCCGAGATGTGCCTGTGCCGCCGCGCGCTCGAAGAGTTTCTTGCTGAAGCCTTCGGCCAATGCGCGTTCCGTCGTGGGCGTTCCGGAGATCAGTGACGGGGTCAGGGCGTTGACGCGGATTCCGTTGCGCTTGACCTCCAATGCGGCAGCCCGAGTGAACATCACGATGGCCGCCATGGCCGCGCCGAGCACTGTTTCGCCCGGAGTGGCGATCTTGGCGGCATCGGATGCGACATTGACGATGCTGCCCCCGCCCTGCTCGGTCATGACAGGCAATACCGAGCGCGTCAACAGCATGGGAGGTGTCGCTTGCGCTGCCAGAATATGTGGAATATCGGCCAAGGGAATGTGGTGAAGCAACTCCGGTCGAAAAGCCGGAGCCGAGATCGAGTTCACCAGGACGTCGATGCGTCCCAGTGCGGCGTGCGCCTGGGCGATCGCTGACTGAACCGACACCGGATCCATCGCGTCGAAGGGCACATGAACGATCTGGGCCGCTTTGCCGTGCTGTGCGAGCAAGGCCGACCGCGCCGCTGAGCCACGCGCCGGATCGAATGACAGCAACGCGACTCGTCGCACGCCGACGCTGATGAAGCGTGACGCCGAGGAGTACCCGATGCCCGAAGAACCGCCGGCGACAACAACACGAGCGTCCGGATAGTCCGGAGCCCAAAGATCCTCGGTGGTCACAGCAAATCTCCTCGATGATGGTGATCAGGGGCGACAACGGGGCAGTACCGACGGGTAACGTCTTTCCTGGAAACGTCGGCCCGCGCTCCATCGTTTCGATTGCTGCGGTCCCTGGCGATCAGTAGCTCCACGAAGTATGCGGGGTTGCGTCGTAGCCAAACCAATGCCCTGCCCCACCTTGATCTTGCACGTCCCGGGGCGACGACGGTCCCGTGCAGGGCAACCAGCCCCAGGAGTTCTCTTGTTCCGTTGTGAATCCAGGACCCGTAGTTGCAGGACCTGTGGTTCCAGGACCTGTGGTTCAGGGGAAATCTGAACGTCGGCCGTGCTCTTTGGAAAGACGCCAATGGGGTGGGGACGTCCCGTTGGTTACTGTGAAATCCGCAGACCAGATGGATTCCGAAGACCCGGGCGGAGTACGAATGACAGCGCAGCATCCGCATGAAAACGAACCCTACTGGCGGTCCAGCATCAGCCGGGTCGAGCCGGAGAAGGTCTTCATCCGTGGATACGACCTCGAAGACCTGATCGGAGGCATGTCCTTCACGTCGGCCTCTTTCCTGCTGATCAGGGGGCGCCTGCCCAGCCCTCGCGAGACTCGGGTGCTGGACGCCGTGCTCACCGCCGTCCTCGACTACGCACTGGAGAAGCCCGGGACCGCTGCGGCCCGGTATGTCGTGTCCGCCAATCCCAGCATGGTGGCCGGTCTCGCCGCCGCGACGTTGGCCGTCGGCAAATACACCTTGGCGACGGAGGACACCGCGCGGTTCATTGCCACGGCGCACGCCGACTTCCTGGAGTCGGGTGAGGACCTGGAGACGTTCGCGGCGGACTTGGTCGAGTCCATGGCAGCCCGCAAGGAGCGCATTCCCGGCCTGGGTCACCCGGTGTTCAAGAAGGTCGACCCGCGGGCCGCGATCCTACGGGAGACGGCGGTCAGGGAGGGCCTGTGGAATGAGCCGGCGCAGCTGTACGAGGCGATTCACCGGGCTTTCACCGCTCGGCCCGGCAAGGCGGACATCCCCATCAACGACGTGGGCGCCATGGCCGCCGTACTCGTTGCACTGGGCTTCACCCCGGAGGAGAGCACGGGCCTCGCCGTGATCTCGACACTGCCCGGTGTCGTCGCCCACATCTCCGAAGAGCTGACCCACGGAAAGCCGATCCGGACCGTCCCTGGCGAAACCGTCGCCTACGACGTCACGACGGGCAAGGACTTCAAGGCTGACTGGAAGGAAGCAGGGTGGACTCCCGAAGCCCAGGACTCGGCACAGTGAGCCGAGGAGTCGCCGCATGAGTGACCGCATGAGTGGCAGACATGCGGGTGCGCCGCTGACCAGCCCTCATCCCGCCTGCGAGGCGGACGCTGGAGATATGTGTCTCCTGGTACCTCGACGAGTTAACGGCGCTGGAGACCCTGCCGCGCAGTGTGTGACGGAGAATTGAAGGCCATGCAACTTGCCGCGATCAGCGTGTCGTTGACCATGACCGTGATCGGCGTGGTCCTGTTCGGTCGTGCGGGCACACAGATCTACCGCTTCATACGTCTCGGCCGGCCGGTGCCGGCCGGGACCCGGACCAACGACCCCAAGCAGCGCACCATCACCGTGGTCAAGGAGTTCCTCGGCCACACCCGGATGAACCGCTGGGCCGTCAACGGCGTCGCGCACTGGTTTGTCGCCGTCGGCTTCCTCACCCTCGGCCTGACGATCGTCACCGCGTACGGCCAGTTGTTCAAAGCCGACTGGACCCTCCCGGTCCTCGGCGGCTTCCTGCCGTACGAGCTGTACACCGAGTTCATCGCTGCCGCGACGACCGTCGGCATCGTCACGCTGATGGTCATCCGCTTGTCGAACCTGCCGTGGCGGGCGGGCCGCAAGTCTCGGTTCGCGGGCTCCAAGATGGGCCAGGCGTACTTCGTCGAGTACGTGATTCTCACCATCGCTCTGGCGATCATGGTGCTGCGGGGCCTGGAGGGCGCGCAGCACCACGTGGAGCACTACGAGGCCGCGTACTTCGTCTCGTACCCCCTGATCCTGGCGTTCAGGGGACTCGACCTCAGCACGCTGCAGAACCTCACCTACTCAGCCGCCATGATCAAGCTCGGGGTCACCATGACGTGGGCGATCGTGGTCTCGCTCAACACGAACATGGGTGTGGCCTGGCACCGTTTCCTGGCGTTCCCGAACATCTGGTTCAAGCGTGACGCGGACGGCGGTACGGCTCTCGGTGCCCTGCAGCCCATGACGTCGGGCGGCAGGCCGATCGACTTCACCGACCCCGGCGACGACGACGTCTTCGGCGTCTCACAGGTCGAGCAGTTCTCCTGGAAGGGCCTGCTG